>CALZFA010000039.1 GCA_945644815.1 uncultured Clostridia bacterium | reverse complement strand
TTATAGCTGCAACAACTTTTACTACTTTCATATTGTCACCTTATCCTACTAAATAGTCGTATAGATCATCTCTGACCGGGGTTTCAAGAGCATAGGTTATTTCCACCGCACTCTTATCTGTGTTCGGCATAGTAAACTCGTGAGTTTCACCTGTGGCGCTTATTCTGCCCAGATAATAAAACTCTTTTGAAATCTTATCATCCTTATTTTTTCTGACGAAAAGTTCCATATTAATTCCCAGTTCCTCCGCATGAAGAGCAGTATACACATCTTCAGACTCTACCGTCCGACCTGACTTTGAAATGGCGACTAATGAGCCTTGATTCTCGAATCTGTCCTCATATCTTATCGTATCGGAAATATCCTCAGTTTTATCGTAATTAATGAACACCGGATAGGTTCTGGTTTTTTTGTCATACTTATATCCGCCTATATTAAGTGCTACTTCTCCCTTTTCCCATTCGAGGAGCCTGCATACATCTTCATATGTGTACTTGGAGTAAAGTTTAAGAGAGGTGTCTTTATATGTGTCACTGTAATCTTTCCTGTTACGATAAAGACCGAATTCAACTATTTTTTCAACCTGTCCATAGAATCTGTCGTCTTCCAGCATCTGCTTAAAGATTTCAGATATTTTGTACTCGTTTTCCGTCTTTTCTATTATGGCACAGTCCCTGTAGGTGTCCCTGGCAGACCCTGTCGCAAATTCATTTGTGAGCACATTTACCACATTGACTTCTGTACGTCTGGTCATTCTGATACCATAATCATCTTTCAGGTCTGCACGAAGCTTTTCAATCACAGGTTCTGCCCCCTCAAGGAGCCCTTTTATGACGAGTAGCTCGTGTGGCCTCTTGCCGGAAGCAAATTTCTTTGAAATAAACTCCAGCATTTTTTCCTGTTGATTACTAAACTTAACCACATATTCCTTTTCATATTTCTTTAAGAACATATGATATGATCCAAGAGATTTATTATCAAAAATTCTAAGCACATCAATAGAACCGTATGCTTCAAAATCCATCAGCTCAGGAATTCTGCCAAGTTTGAATTTCAGCTGCTGATAGCTTTCCTTTATCAACTTGACGTCATTGAAGTTAGCACTGTCAATAGACTGAAAAATACGTTTTCTCGATATTTCATCAAAATGTATGGTTGAATTGCCTGGGATTACTCTCGATCCTTCTCTCACATATCTTCTGATTGTATCTTTATTGTAGCTCCTGTCCCCCGATAAGGCCAAAGGAATCATAAAGTTATTTGTATAGTTTCCGATAAAATCAAGAATTACCACATATTCTTTTCCTGAAGCTTTTCTCAATCCTCGCCCCAGCTGCTGCACGAAAATAATCGGGCTTTCCGTAGGTCTGAGCATAACCACCTGATTGATTTCGGGAATGTCCACACCTTCATTAAAAATATCTACAGTAAATATATAGTCCAGCTTGTCCGACCTGCTATCACTGGTCAGCCTGTCAATGCAGTCTTCTCTATTGCTTTGCGAGTCCTCACCGCAAATGAATTCGGTATCATATCCCCGCATATTAAAAGCTCGCGAAAGCTCACGCCCCTCATCCTTCCTGCTGCAAAATATCAGCCCTTTCACCCTGTCACCGGAAAAGTCATAGTATTTTAATTTTTCTATAATATGTTCTACTCTGTCCTTGCTCACTAATCGTGCAAAATTTCTGAGACCGCTGTTGTCGTCAAAAGTCTCGCCGTTTATCTCCAGATCAGTCAATCCAAAATAGTGGAAAGGACATAGCAAATCTTCCTCCAGGGCCTGTTGCAATCTTATCTCGTATGCAATGTTATGGTCAAACAGATTATAAATGTCGAATCCATCTGTTCTGTCCGGGCTGGCGGTCATCCCAAGCCATAATTTCGGCTCAAAATAATTCATTATTATCTGATAGCTGCCTGCTCCCGCCCTGTGGACTTCATCCACCACAATTATATCGAATTCTTCCTTAGAAAACCTCTCCAGAGTTTCATCTTTGCACATCATCTGCATAGTGGAAAACAGAAAATCAGCATCATAATCCTTTTCATTTCCGGAAAGCAATCCAAAAGTTTTTACCTCTCCGAATACTCTCCTGTAGCTTTCCATTGCCTGCTTCGCTATCTGCTCTCTGTGTACAACAAACAAAGCCCTCTTCGGCATATACTCCCTCAAGGCAAAGGCTGATGCATAAGTCTTTCCTGTACCCGTGGAACTGAGTAGCAACGCCCTATTTTCCCCTTGTTCAACAATCTTTTTTAAATTTGCAACGAAGGCAACTTGCATTTTGTTTGGTTTAAGAGAAAACTGCTCATAGTCAACAACTTTCTGTTTAGCAGCTATAGCCTTCTGCTGGCTTACAATTTTATATTTCGTTTTGTAGGTCTCGATAAATTGCTCATATCTGAGGCTCCTCCTGTCATTCCAGAATGAATCGAATTCGCCTAATACCTCTTTTGCCATGGCTCCTTGAGAAGTAGACACAATCTTTGTATTCCACTCCCTGTTCTTAGTCATAGCGTTCATTGTCAGGTTGGAGCTTCCTATAATTATTCTGTAGATTTCCTCTCTTCTGAAAATGTATCCCTTCGTGTGGAATCCACCTGTTTCATTATCGGTACAAAACATTCTCAGCTCTACATTTTTAAGCTGATTCAATTTTTCCAATGCCTTTGGTTCGCTGAAGGTCAGGTAATCTGTGGTGAGAATTTTGCCCGGAACACCCTTCTCCTCGAGTTCGCGAAGTCCCTGCAGCAATGGTGTTATTCCACTCATTGTAATAAATGCCACACTAATGCAGAATTCGTCACAATTGGATAGCTCCGCCTCTATTGATGACAGCACCTTTTTGCCTTGCCTGTGGTCATTAGACAAAAACTCCGGTCTGTATGAGAAACTTGAGTTATAGTCGCTATCAATAAATGCTGCATGTGCGCCTCTCTTTATTTCGTCTGTTTTAGTAAGGGTGTATCTATTCATTTGTACCTCGCCTGTACCTCGCCACAAACCTTCTCGCCTCGTCTGATTTATTTTTTATATAGTTTAATTATATATGATTTCAGTAGAATTTCAACCTGCTATTGCTGTGCCCTGCTACCGCTGTTTCCAAAACACTAAAAAAGTTTTCAAAAAGAAAACCAATCACGCTAAAAGGAAAACCAGTGTCGGTAAAAATTTTACATGCCAAAACCCATTGCCACTGCAATTACCATCAATATCGCCTGGACGCCTATCAAAGCGAAGAACACAGGGAAAATGAATTTCCACCACTTTTCCAGCTTGACACCGGCAAGGCCTGCCATCGGAGCCATACCGGCAGATTCGAAAGGGGCAGTGACAGACCGTGGACAACCGTGTCTATGATATTGCCGAATTGAAGAACTGTCAATGTTGCCCGACCACAGCACTATAAAAAACAGGATAATAAAAATATGGGGAAGATTAATTCTTTTTCTTTACGGTTTTGGGTAATCAAACAAACGGCCCCGCAAAGGACCGTTTGTAAAATTATGTAAGCCAATTTAATCATACAATTAAAATGTCATACTGCTGTTTTGTTTTATGCACCAAATCCTGTAACTACCGCGATTATCAGCATAATAGCCTGTACGCCGATGAGTGCAAAGAAAACAGGGAATATGAATTTCCACCATTTCTCAAGCTTAACTCCTGCAAGTCCTGCCATAATAGCAGCAAAAGCAGTAGGCCATACGATATTGGATAAACCATCACCAAACTGATAAGCAAGAACTGCTGTATCACGTGTGATTCCAAGAAGGTCAGCCATCGGAGCCATAATAGGCATTGAAACGGCAGCCTGCCCTGAACCTGACGGGATAAAGAAGTTGAGTACAGTCTGCATAATAAGCATTGCAACTGCGCACAGCCATACCGGAAGGTGTGAAAGCGGCAGTGACAAACCATATACAACTGTATCGATGATATTGCCTTCCTGAAGTACAATCAGAGTAGCACGGGCAATACCGATCATCATAGCAGATGTACATGCATCCTGGAATCCCACTGCGAAGGTTTTGCCGATTTCATCAAGACCTTCACGCATGATTATTGCTGCGATAATTCCCATGATAACTAATACTGCAGAGATTTCTGCGAAATACCATCCAAGAGTTTTAACGCCCCATACGATTACAATAATAGCTACAAGCAAGTCCACAAGTACCAGCTTCTGCTTGATACCGAACTCTCTTTCCGCACTGTCAGTGTCAGTACCCAGCAGAGCGCTGAAGTCATCACCGTATACCAAGCTCTTGGTCGGGTCGGCTTTAATCTTTAATGCGTATCTCATAGTCAGACCTGCACCTACTGCCAGCATAACTACGTGGCAAAGAATACGGAATCCTGCTCCGGACATGTAGTCTACCTCGGCTATGCCCTGAGCAACTCCTACAGTAAACGGATTCATTACCGCACCGGAATAACCCATGCCTGCACCAAGGGCTACAACTGCCAATCCAACTACCGCGTCATAACCGATACCAATAAATATAGCTGCGAAAATCGGTATGAATGGTACCCACTCTTCAAACATACCTACAGTGGATGAGCCCAAGCCAAATAATGCCATAAAAATAGGGATTATAATGACGCTGCTTTTGCCTTTGAAGACCTTCATAAGGAATGTTACCAGCCCGTCAAAAGCTCCGCTCTTGATAACAAATGATACTGATGCAAATGCAAGGAATACGAAGAAAACTATTTCTCCGGCATTTACCATACCATTAAAGAACGACTGGAAAAACTTAAATGGTCCTACAGGAGAAGCTTCTACCTCATGCCATGTTCCGGCAACAACCACCATACGTCCTGATTCATTCTCGACACGGTCGAATTCTCCGGCCGGTATGATCCATGTTAAAATTGCACAGAGCAATACTATGAAGAACAGGATAATGAAAATGTGAGGGAGATTAAACTTTTTCTTCTCGCCAATCTTTGGTCCTTTACTCATAAAAAACCCACCTTTCTTTAAATTTTTTATTATAAACCGGCTGTTACTGTATTGTTAACGGCACAGTTTATTGATTATGTCAGTATAAATATCCACTGTCTTATTCAGCGATTCTTCACTGATGTGCTCGTTAGCTTCGTGTGCCGTCATCGGCCCCGGTCCTAAAATGACCCTGTCCCCCTCAAAGAACGAAGCCTCCGTTATTCCGAAAAACGGCTGCCCCTTTTTCCCGGTTCTTTCCTCATAATACTTTACCAGATCACTGTTGTTCTGGAAAGAAGCGATATCATTAATTATGGTATATTCACCGTCCAATCCTTCAAGAGCTTTGTCCACAGCTGCCCTTATAAGCGGATACTCTCTTGAGGAATCACAGATTCTGAAGTCAAGGTATACAGTGGTCTTGTCCGGAACCTTGTTGATGGATGTGCCTCCTTCGATTATGCCTATATTCATAGTCGGATAAGGAACACCAAAGAACGGACTCGGTGTTTTTCTCAGCTCTTCTTCAAAATCCATCATCCTGTTCAGAAAACGGACTGCGTTTTTGTTGGAGCTTTTGCCGTCAATAGGAGTACTGGAGTGCGTTGTAACTCCGCTAAAAGTAAAGATGTATTCCAGAAGTCCTTTTGAACCTATCATAGGAATAAGGTCTGTAGGTTCAGCTACCAAAACACGAGGCGGAAACTCGGTCTGCGCATCGATTAAATCTTTGACTCCGTTGAACATAATCTCTTCATCATAAGTACAATACACTGCCAATCCTCTTTTAAGCTCTGACAGTTTTATGTTGGAAACGGCCGCCATTACTGCAGCAAGGCCGCCTTTCATATCGCATGAACCAAGACCGTACAGATTCCCATTCTTTTCCGTCAGCGTGAAAGGATCGGTCTCCCAGCCGGCAGTGATGTCCACTGTATCTGTATGCCCTAAAAACCCCAAGGCCGGATCGTCACCGTATTTCGCGGTCAGGACCTCTTTGCCCGTGTCATGGTTTTTTCTGCGCTCCACATTAAACCCCAAATCGGCAAAATGTTTTTCGATATAATTCATTATAAGGTCATTGTCTTTATCCGCTATAGTATTGATAGCAACCAGATCTCTGAGAATATCTTTTGCAGTCATCATACCACTCCCTTTTTGTGCACTCTGTTTTGCCGCAGTACCTGCGACAATTAACTTTATTATAGGTACATTATACCACTTTTCTTCATTTTTACAATAATATGCACGGAATTTTCTGAAATTTTACCACGGGAAATTTTTGACGGCAGGGCATTGTGAGGCCCTTGTATTTTTCCAAAAACATGCCTCAAATCGTTGACTTTACTACCCCAAAGGTCTAAAATAAGCTAAATGGGCTATTTGTTTAAATTTCAACAATTTTCAAGATAAACCATTTTGTTACTAAGATGTAATAGTATGTGAAAAAGGAGGCTAATTGTTATGAAAACCAATGATTCCCCTTTAACAGGGGATAATAACCTGGTCGCTTTTGTGGCTTGTGCCGGTTTTTCTGCCGGAAAAGCCAGAGCTTCCGAGTTTGAGTCCTGCAAGGCTTTAGTCGAAGCAGGTTCCGCTCGCGGCGAGTGTAAAAGCGGCTGCTGCGGTGTCGGTGACTGTGTTAAAGTCTGCAAGCAAGGCGCTATGAGACTCGAATACGGTAAAGTCATTATCGATCCTGAAAAATGCGACGGCTGCGGCGACTGTGCGGCCGAAGGCGTATGTCCAAGGCATTTAATCCATATGATCCCCAAGGATGCAACTAACTTCATTCCTTGCTCCTCGACAGAAGAGGATGATGAAGTCGTAAGAAAGACCTGCGGCTTCGGATGCATTGCCTGCGGAGAATGTGAAAGAGCATGCCCTGAAGGCGCAGTTTCTATTGTAGACAACCACGCTGTTATTGACTACGACAAATGCGTCGGCTGCGTTGCCTGCATGGTAAAGTGCAGAAAAAAAATAATTGTGGATACTCTCCATGACCTTACAGCACTCAAGAGCAATGTTGCTTTTGTAAAATGCTCAGGCGACGGCAGAGCTGCAAAGAAATATAAAGAAATGGGTATTCAGACCTGTCAGGAGGCTGCAAAGCTTGATTCCAAGGCGTTGGGACTTTGCACCACAGGCTGCTTAGGCCAGGGAGCCTGTACAGCGGTATGCCGCTATGATGCCATTAAGGTTGTAGACGGAGTTGCCTATGTAGACCCTGATAAATGCGTAGGATGTAAAGATTGTACATATGCATGCCCTCAGCACCTTATCACCATTGTCCCTTACAAGGGAATGAAAATGGTAGCCTGCTCGTCGGAAGATGACTGCGAGACTAAGGCACAGGTTTGCAATACAGGATGCCTGTTCTGCAAAGACTGCAAGTCCAACTGCCCTAACCTTGCCATCTATGAAGACGGCACCCATACAGTAATCGACCCGGCAATCTGCGAAGACTGCCATGTATGTCAGTACGTATGCCCTAGAGACGTTATCAAGCAGCAGGAAGTTCCTGAATACATATTCCTGCAGCGCGAAGCCCTGGGCATCGAGGAAGGAGAATAAACATGAGAAAATTAAAAACTATGGACGGAAACGCCGCTGCTGCTCATGTTGCTTATGCGTTCTCTGAGGTTGCTGCAATTTACCCTATTACACCATCCTCACCTATGGCAGAAAACATGGACGAATGGGTTTCCCAGGACAGAACCAATATCTTTGGTGAAAAAGTAAAAATCGTAGAGATGCAGTCCGAAGCAGGTGCTGCAGGTGCAGTTCACGGTGCTATTGCAGCCGGTGCTCTTACCTCAACATTCACAGCTTCACAGGGTCTGCTCCTTATGATTCCTAATATGTATAAGCTGGCAGGTGAGCAGACTCCTACAGTTTTCCATGTAGCCGCCCGCTGCGTTGCCACTCATGCACTTAATATTTTCGGCGACCACTCCGACGTTATGGGATGTCGTCAGACAGGTTTTGCAATGCTCTGCTCCAACAGCGTACAGCAGTCAATGGACCTTGCAGCAGTTGCACACCTTTCCGCCATCGGCGGACGTCTTCCTATGCTCCATTTCTTCGATGGTTTCAGAACATCACATGAACAGCAGAAGATCGAAACATGGGATTACGAAGAATTAAAGGAAATGGTAGATTGGGATGCGCTCAAGGCCTTCAAGGACAATGCTCTTCATCCAAATCATCCTCATACAATGGGTTCCGCTGAACAGCCGGAAACTTTCTTCCAGCACAGAGAAGCCTGCAACCAGGCTTATGCTGATACTCCGGATCTGGTTAACGCCTATATGGAAAAGGTTAATGCTAAGATCGGAACCGACTACAAGCCGTTCAATTACTACGGTGCACCTGACGCTACAGAAGTTATCGTGGCAATGGGTTCAGTCTGTGAATGTGCTGAGGAAGTTGTGGACTACCTTAACGCTAAGGGACACAAAGTCGGCATTATCGAGGTTCACCTTTACAGGCCTTGGTCCAACAAGTACCTCTTCAACGTTCTGCCTAAGACAGTAAAGAAGATCGCCGTACTTGACAGAACAAAAGAACCGGGCGGACTTGGCGAACCTTTATTCCTTGACATGGTTGCTGCAGTAAGAGGAACTGAATTTGAAGATTGTCTCATCTGCGGCGGCAGATACGGTCTGGGCTCCAAGGACGTACAGCCGGGAGATATTCTCGCTGTATATGAAAACCTGTGGTCAGAAAATCCTAAGAAGGAATTTACACTTTCAATCTTTGACGATGTTACCAACCTTTCCATCCACGGTTCTGAAAATCCTGATGTTGCCCCTAAGGGCACCAAGGCATGTAAGTTCTGGGGACTGGGTGCAGACGGTACCGTAGGCGCAAACAAAAACTCAGTTAAGATCATCGGTGACCACACTGACAAGAAGGCCCAGGCTTACTTCCAGTATGACTCCAAGAAATCAGGCGGTGTTACAATTTCCCACCTGAGATTCGGTGACGAGCCTATCAAGTCAACTTACTATGTAAAACAGGCTGACTTCGTTGCTTGCCACAACTCAGCTTACCTTTACAAATATGAAATGGTTCAGGACGTTAAACCGGGCGGATTCTTCCTTCTCAACTGCGTATGGAACGATGAAGAACTGGAGGAAAAACTTCCTGGACAGGTTAAGAGATACATCGCACAGAATAACATTCAATTCTACACCTGCGATGCCGTAACCCTTGCTAAGGAAATCGGCTTAGGCGCAAGAAGAACCAACTCAATCCTTCAGGCCGCATTCTTCAAGCTTGCCAACATCATTCCTATCGATGAAGCAGTAGGATACATGAAGGACGCTATCAAGAAGACCTACGGCAGAAAAGGCCAGAACATCGTAGACATGAACTGTGCTGCTGTAGACGCCGGTATCACTCACGTTCACAAGGTTGAAGTTCCTGAAAGCTGGAAGAACGTACCGGATGATGCTCCGGCTCCTGCACTGGTAGGCCGCGATCAGCTCCACACAGATTTCCTCAACGACATTCTCGTTCCTACAGGAAATCTTACAGCAGACAATGTTCCTGTATCCAAGTTCTTATCAACAGCAAACGGCATGATGCCTGCAGGTACTGCTGCTTACGAAAAGCGCGGTATCGCAGCTGATTTACCTCACTGGAACCTTAAGAACTGTATGCAGTGCAACTGGTGTTCATACGTTTGTCCTCACGGCGTAGTAAGACCTTTCGTACTTACTAAGGAAGAGGCTGAAGGCGTAGCAGATACCACAACTATGAAGGGCGACAAGAAGTACGACTTCACACTTGGCTGGTCACTTATGGACTGCACTGGCTGCGGTTCCTGCGCAGAGGTTTGCCCTGCCAGAAACAAAGCCATCACAATGGCTCCTGCAGAAGACGAATTCATGCATGCTCAGCAGGCTAAGTTCGACCACTTATACAAAGATATTGACGAAAAAGAAGTTCCATTCAAGGAAGACACTGTTAAGGGATCCCAGTTCAAGACTCCTCTTATGGAATTCTCCGGCGCTTGCCCGGGCTGCGGTGAATCACCTTACGCTAAGCTGGTAACTCAGCTCTTTGGCGACAGAATGTTCATCGCAAACGCAACAGGATGCTCATCCATCTGGGGTGCTTCCGCTCCTGCAACTCCTTACACTGTAAACAAGCAGGGCAGAGGTCCGGCATGGGCTAACTCACTGTTCGAGGATAACGCAGAGTTCGGTTTCGGTATGGCCACATCCATGAATGCAAGAAGAAACGAACTTAAGTCCGCAGCAGAAAGACTCTACGATGTAATCGGCGTTCCTGCCAAGGCATGGGTTGCTTCCATGGACGATGCCGAAAAGGCAGAAGTAACAGGAAACATTCTCCTTGCTGAAGCAGAAAAGATTGCAGATACAAACGAAGACGCCAAGTATGTTGTAGAAAACAAGGATATGCTTATCAAGCCATCAATGTGGATCTTCGGCGGTGACGGCTGGGCATATGATATCGGTTACGGCGGCGTTGACCACGTTCTTGCTTCCGGCGAAAACGTAAACATCCTCGTATTCGATACAGAGGTTTACTCCAACACAGGCGGTCAATCCTCCAAGGCTACTCCTATCGGTGCTGTAGCTAAATTCGCTGCTTCCGGTAAGGCTGTGAAGAAGAAAGACCTTGCTCAGATCGCTATGGCTTACGGCTATGTATATGTAGCACAGGTTGCTATGGGTGCAAACCCTGAACAGACTCTGAAGGCTTTCCGCGAAGCTGAAGCCTATAACGGTCCATCCCTCATCATCGCATATGCTCCTTGTATCAACCACGGTATCAAAGCCGGCATGAACAAGTCAATGCTTGAGATGAAGAAGGCAGTTCGCTCCGGATACTGGCAGCTTCTCAGATACAACCCGGCACTTGCAGCTGAAGGCAAGAATCCGCTTTCCATCGACAGTGCTGCTCCTACAGAAAGCTACAGAGACTTCATCATGGGCGAAGTTCGTTACAACTCACTTGGTCTTAAGTTCCCTGAGAGAGCACAGCAGCTTTTCGAGGAAGGCGAAGAAATGGCTCTCGACAGATACAAGACCCTGAAGCACCGTCAGGACAGCTTTGAGAAATAGAAAGGAGGATGATCAGCATGAAAAGGTTTGAAGTTACATATAAAAGAAGACTTAACGACAACATGGTATGGCTGAAGATTTATGCACCCCTTGTTGCTCGCAAAGCCAGACCTGGTCAGTTCATCATTCTTCGTACTGATGAATACGGTGAAAGAATTCCTCTCACCATGGCAGGCCACAATGAAGAAGATGGAACAATCGATTTAATATACGCTGCAGTAGGCAGAACTACAATGCTTATGGACCAGCTGGAGGTTGGCGACTGCTTCGCTGATATCGTAGGTCCTCTCGGGAAGCCGACTCACATGGACGGCCTCAAGAGTGTCTGCGTTGTAGGCGGCGGTACAGGTAACGCACTTGCATATCCTCTTGCTTCCGGCATGCATGCACATGGCGTTCACACAACAATGATCGAAGGATTCAAGAACAAAGATCTCGTTATCCTTGAAGATGAGTTCAGAGAAAACGTTGATGAGCTCTATGTAGTAACAGACGACGGTTCCTACGGCGAAAAGATGTTCACAACTCAAAAACTGGAAGAACTCATCCAAAAAGGAGAAAAATTCGACGAAATCGTTGCAGTAGGTCCTCCTATCATGATGAAGCTCGTATGCCAGATTGCTGAAAAATACAACATTCCATCCGTTGCATCCCTCACCGCTTACATGATCGATGGTACAGGAATGTGCGGCGGCTGCAGATGTAAAATCGGCGGCGAAGATAAATTTGTATGCGTAGACGGCCCTGAATTCGACGGTTCCCTGGTAGACTGGGATGACCTTCTGAGAAGATCCAACTACTACAAGGAACAGGAAGCTGAAGACAGAGCTCACGTATGCAGACTGACAGGAGGTGTTCGTTACAATGATTAATTTAGTAAACAAGCAGAATGCTATGCCTGAACAGGCTCCTGATATCAGAAACAAAAACTTTTTAGAAGTATGTACAGGTTATACTGAAGAAATGGCTGTCAGAGAAGCTATGCGCTGCCTCAGATGCCGCAAAAAACCTTGTGTTTCCGGATGTCCGGTAAATATCAAGATTCCTGATTTCATCGCAAAGGTTGCCGAAGGCGACTTCGAAGCAGCTTATGAAATCATTTCCCAGGACAGCTCACTTCCGGCAATCTGCGGTCGTGTATGCCCACAGGAAAACCAGTGTCAGGGCCAGTGCGTTCAGTGCACTAAGGGCGAATCCGTTGCAATCGGTCGTCTGGAAAGATTCGTGGCAGACTGGCACGCAGCAAACTTCGGTGATGAAGAAATCGCTCCTGTAGAAGGCAACGGTCATAAGGTTGCCATTATCGGTGCAGGTCCTGCAGGGCTGGCATGTGCCGGTGACCTTGTAAACAAGGGATATGAAGTAACAGTATTCGAAGCTCTCCACAAAACAGGCGGAGTTCTTGTTTACGGCATCCCGCAGTTCCGTCTTCCTAAGGAAATCGTTGCTGCCGAAGTTGCAAAGCTTGAAGCCAAGGGCGTAAAGTTTGTGACCGATGCTATCGTGGGCCGCGCTTTCACCGTTGACGAACTTATGGAAGAAGAAGGCTTCGAGTCCGTATTTATCGGAACCGGTGCGGGACTTCCTTCATTTATGAATATTCCGGGCGAAAATCTTATCGGCGTCTGCTCGGCTAACGAATACCTTACTCGTATAAACCTGATGAAGGCCTACCTTCCTGAGTACGATACACCTATTATGCATGGTGATAAAATTGCCATCGTCGGCGGCGGAAACGTTGCTATGGACGCTGCCCGCTGTGCTAAGAGAATGGGTGCAAGCGAAGTGTACATCATCTACCGTCGCAGCATGGAGGAACTTCCTGCCAGGGCGGAAGAGGTTCATCATGCCAAGGAAGAGGGTATAATCTTTAAGCTTCTCACCAACCCTGTTGAAATCAAAGGTGATGAAAACGGTAATGTAAGAGCTATCGAATGTGTTGAGATGGAACTGGGTGAGCCGGATGCCTCAGGCAGAAGAAAGCCTATTACCAAAGAAGGTTCAAACTTTGAAATTCCTGTAGACATGGTCATCATGTCCATCGGAACCAAGCTTAACACCTTAATCCTTGATACAACCAAGGAACTTGAAGCCAACAAAAAAGGCGGTATCGGAACAGACGATGAAGCAGCAACAAACCGTCCGGGAATCTTTGCCGGCGGCGACGCTGTAACAGGCGCTGCTACGGTTATCAAGGCTATGGGCGCAGGCAAAACTGCCGCTGCAAGCATTGATGAATACCTGAGCAAATAAA
>CALZFA010000038.1 GCA_945644815.1 uncultured Clostridia bacterium | reverse complement strand
AGCAGGAAGTGACAATTTATTGGCTGGTGCAGGACGGTCAGGAAGATGCTACAATAGAAAAGCTGCTGGACAATTATGAAGACCTTAGCAGAAAGGTCACGGTGGAAAAGATCGATCCCGTGGTTTATCCTAACTTTGCTTATCAGTACACAACTTCGGATATTTATAACAACAGTATCATCGTCACTAATGAAAATAATACGAAAACAAGATATATCAGCTACTACGATATCTACGAAACCTCATACGATGAAAACTACAATCAGCAGACTGCTTTTGACGGTGAAGGCGAGATAACCTCAGCAATAAACTACGTTACAAATGAGGTACAGTCCAACGTTTATTACCTGACAGGGCATGGAGAGGATCAGCTTCCTGAGAATATGGTAACGGCTCTGCAAAAGGCCAATATGAATCTAAACTCTCTCAGTCTTCTTACGAATGAAGAGATACCGAAGGATTGTAAGGTGCTTATTATTTACAGTCCGGCAAAAGATCTGTCTGATCAGGACAGAGAAAAGGTTGAAGAATACCTATCCAAAGGCGGTAAAATGCTTCTTATAACAGATTGCGGAGACGAAAGCTTTGAAAATCTTTACAGCATGATGAAGGAGTACGGAATAGAAGTTGTTGACGGAATGGTCATCGAAGAAGATATGAATTACTGCTTATCAAATTATGCCAATTACCTTGTGCCGGAAATAGAAAGTCATGATATTACGGAATTTGTGGCAGGCGGCAACTATTATATAATTATGCCTATTGCCCAAGGTCTTAAGGTAAATGACGACGTGGAAAACGAATACCTTACTGTTACACCGCTCCTTTCAACCTCTGATAGTGCATTTTCAAAGAAAGCCGGGGTAAATTCCACATCGGCGGAAAAAGAGGAGGGTGACATTGAAAGCGACGGAGGCTTTGCCCTGGCAGCGGCCGTAAGCAAGTATGTTGATGAAGAAGAGACAAGAATCGTATGGATTACAAGTTCCTATATTACTGATGAACAGATTAACAGTATGTCATCGGGTGCAAATCTGCAATTCATATCTGATTCAGTAGGCTGGATGTCAGGTGAGGAAGAAACAACTGCAATCAGTGCTAAAACTCTTTCCTCGGAATATCTTACAATGACAAGCGCACAGTCAAGCAGATGGACGGCTGTGATGATAGTTATAATACCGCTTGTATTCATTATATTCGGTATAGCTGTATGGGCGAGAAGGAGGAAACTGTAATGACAAGAACCAAAAAGATTTTAATTCTTTGCGTCTGCGCCCTTGTGCTGACAGGTGCGTACTTTGGAATCACTAAATGGTCTGAAAAAGTGACGAAAGAAGATGAAAACGCTTTTTACATGACCGACATAAATTCCGAAGATATAACTGCTATCAGCTGGGAATATAACGGTGAGGTTTACAGGCTGGAAATTGAAAGAGATGAAGATGGAAATGAAAAATGGGTCAATGCTGATGATTCGGACTTTGAAGTGAATCAGGATTATGCAGAATCCATGGCGAATATAATCTGTAATATTGCAGCCAGCCGCATTATCAAAAACACAGAAGATTATTCTCAGTACGGACTTTATGAAGATGAGACAGGCATAAAAATTCAGATGTCCGATGGCAGTGAGTTTGAAATTCTGACAGGAAATTATAATGAAGTTTCCTATGAATACTATGCTATGCTTAAAGGAGAAAAGGATGTTTTTATGGTTGAGGGTACCTACATGGACAGCTTTGAATGCACCATGGAAGATTTAAAGGCAGCAGAGGAAGAGGATTATGCTGAAGATGATTCAGCCACTGAGTAATATACCGGAAACTTTTATATAAAATCACAACAATCCCCATTTGAATCGTATTTTGCAATCGATTTTAGTGGGGATTGTTTTTTAAAGTTCGTCTTTACAGCAGTCCATATCGGCTCAGTTCGTCATAGAGAAGATACTGAGTCTTGTTTGACGGAGGACACAGAGGCAGCCTGTATTCAAGACTGCACATGCCCATCATGTATAAAGCTGCCTTTATAGGAATAGGATTTACTTCTGCGAATACTGCATCAATAAGCTGCTTAAGTGCGACCTGCTCGGCTCCGGCAAGGCTGACGCGGCCGTCGAGATAGTGATGTATCATTCGGCTGAAGCGAGCAGGAATAATGTTGGAAACAGTAGAGATGCAGCCTAATCCTCCAAGAGAAAGAATAGGAACAGTCTGGTCATCATTTCCGGAGTAAATGCTGAAATCTTCACTGATGTGAGAAGCAATCCGGCAAATTTGAGAAATGTTTCCCGAGGCTTCTTTAAGGCCGACTATATTAGGATGTGATTTGAGCACCGACACCGCCTCGCCTGTCATATTAACGCCTGTTCTTGAAGGTACTGAATACATAATAATAGGAGAGTGCACTGCGTCGGCAATCTTTTCAAAATGAGTTATAAGACCGGCCTCCGTGCATTTATTGTAGTATGGAGTTATTATCAGCAGGCCGTCTGCACCCGCTTTCTCGGCCTCAAGAGAAAGCTCAAGAGCTGATTCTGTGCAGTTTCCTCCAGTGCCGGCGATGACGGGTACTCTTCCGTCCACTAAATCCACCGTGAATTTTGTCAGATCAATTTTTTCCCTGGTTGAAAGAGTTGAAGCTTCGCCGGTAGTTCCACAGACCACCAGAGAGTCGATACCCTCTGCAATCTGCCATTCTATCAGTCTTCCCATGGAAACATAATCTATTTTACCGTCCTTAAAAGGCGTTATAAGCGCAGTTGCGGCACCTTTAAAAATAGTCAATGAACGACACCACCTTTCATTGTTTTGTTTCGCGAAAATTGTTGATAAATTATTATATTCAAAGATCGGGATTTTGTTGAAAAACCAAAGAAAAAGTGATAAAATAAACTGTTAGATGTGCAGATTTAGAGAATGAAAAAAATTAATTTACATAAAGTGAGGTAATGAAATGTCAGAAAAATTGAAAGTCGGAATTCTCGGTGGAACGGGAATGGTGGGGCAGCGTTTTATCGCTTTACTTGAAAATCATCCATGGTTTGAGGTGACCACCATTGCAGCAAGCCCGAGGAGCGAAGGCCTTACATATGAGGAAGCCGTAGATGGAAGATGGAAAATGGATACTCCTATTCCTGAGGCTGTAAAAAAAATTAAAATAATGAATGTAAATGAGATTGAAAAAGTGGCAGCTACAGTTGACTTCGTTTTCAGCGCCGTAGATATGACCAAAGAAGAAATCAAGGCAATTGAAGAAGCATACGCTAAAACCGAAACACCTGTGGTATCTAACAACAGTGCTCACAGATGGACACCGGATGTACCTATGGTTATTCCGGAAATCAATCCGGAGCATTTTGAGATAATTGAATATCAAAAAAAGAGACTGGGAACAAAGCATGGATTTATTGCCGTAAAGCCAAACTGCTCCATCCAGAGTTATGTTCCTGCCCTTGAAGCCTGGAAAGAATTTGAACCTTATGAATGTGTAATAACAACTTATCAGGCCATATCCGGAGCAGGAAAGGACTTTAAGTCATGGCCGGAAATGGTTGAGAATATTATCCCGTATATTGGTGGAGAAGAAGAGAAGAGTGAACAGGAGCCGCTGAAAATCTGGGGTAAGATTAAGGGAGATGTCATTGTAAAGGCAGAGGAACCGAAGATTACATGTCAGTGCTTGAGAGTTCCTGTATTAAACGGACATACTGCAGCGGTATTTGTGAAGTTCAGAAAGAAGCCGACCAGGGAGCAGCTCATAGACAAACTGAAATATTACAAAGGATTTCCACAGGAGGCGAAACTTCCTATGGCTCCCGAACAGTTCATCAAATACTTTGAAGAAGAAAACAGGCCTCAGGTGAAGGCGGATGTTGACAGAGATAAAGGAATGGGAATCTCCATAGGAAGGCTTAGAGAAGACACAGTATATGATTATAAGTTCGTAGGACTATCACATAATACTGTCAGAGGTGCGGCCGGCGGGGCCGTACTTTGCGCAGAAACGCTGAAAGCTAAGGGCTATATCGGCAAAAAGTTTTAAAGAGTTTTAAGAGAATTGTTTAGGAGGATGACATGACATATTTGGAAGCGGCTATTTTGGGGTTAGTTCAGGGGTTAGCAGAGTTTCTGCCAATAAGCAGTTCAGGACATCTTGCTCTTCTGCAGCAGTGGTTTGGAATTGATGAAAACAAGGTTCTTTTGTTTGCGGTGCTGCTGCACGTAGGAACTTTAGTTTCGGTATTTATTGTATACTGGAAAGATATATGGGAACTTATAGTAGAGCTTTGCCTTACAATTAAAGACTTATGCACAGGTAAAGGATTAAGACTGGAAGAAAGACCTGTAAGAAAGCTGGGGGTAATGATTATAGTGGCTACCATCCCTACAGCTATCATAGGAATTCTGTTCAGCGATCTGTTTGACAAGCTTTACACTTCGGTTCTGCCTATAGGAATCGGCCTTGTTATTACAGGATTTTTGCTTGTTATGGCTGAAAGAACCGGAACCTCAAACAGAGGAATTGAAAAGATGAATTTTCGCAATGCTCTTTTTATAGGCACAGTGCAGGGGATAGCCATTTGTCCCGGAATTTCAAGATCAGGGTCAACCCTTTTTGGAAGTCTTATCTGCAACCTTGACAGAAAATTTGCTGTTAAGTTTGTTTTCCTTATTTCCATACCTTCAATTTTAGGTTCAGCTATTATGGAAACCCCTGATGCAATTGCAGCAGGTATGGAAATGTCACAGCTAGGGCCTATTATTGTAGGTATGGCTGTAGCAGCTGTGTCGGGTCTTATTGCAATTAAAACCATGATAAAGATAGTATCGGATAAGAAATTAAGTTATTTTTCATATTATGTCTGGGCCTTGGGTGCAGCCGTTATAATATACAGCTTTTTTGCATAATTAGAAATTAATCGCAACAATTCAGAGAATACTCAGGAGAGAAAAAAATGGCTGAAACGAAAAGAGGACCGGGAAGACCGCCGGGTTCAAAAAACAAAAATACAAAGGGAAAAACCCAGTCGAAGGCCAGGGCAAAGGCGCAGGAGATTCAGGCGCAGAAAAATGCAGATAAGCGTGTTATAGATGAAATCTGGGCAATTATCACCATTGCCATAGGTGTGTTTCTTATAGTTGCGACTTTTACAGATGGTGCGGGGAAATTGGGCGAAATGACGGCTCTTTGTCTTAAAGGTTTATTTGGGCATATGGCTCTTGTACTGCCTTTTTATTTAATAGTTTTCGGTATTTTGCTCTTTGCACGTCAGACGTCACATTTTTCTGTGAAGACAATAGTATTGCTGTTTGTAATACTGCTTATGCTCTGCACCATAAATTCCATACGGTTTGTAGATCAGGAAAAAATAGAATGGTCCATGGAAGCGGTCAAAGGATTTTATTCTTCAGGTGAGAAGCTTCTTTCCGGTGGATTTATGGGAATGTTAATAGCCTCAATACTTATAATGTGGCTGGGTAAAAGCGGGTGCTGGATTTTTACAGTGGTGGTAACACTTATTTGCCTTCTTCTTATCATAAATACTCCTGTTTCAAGATTCTTTTCCAAAATAGGAGAAAAAATGGAGGAGAGAAGATTAATAAAGGAAAATGCCCATCTTGATGCTGAAACCGAAGATGAAAAGGGTGTACAGGTAGCAATGAAAGCATTGCCAAGAGCACATTCTCCCGCTCCTGGTCCTGTTACTTCACCTCAGCATGAGATAAAAATAGTTACCGGAAACCAGCCGCAGGACACATACATACCCCCAAGCCAGTCAGCACAGCCTCTCACACCTGAAAAAAAGAACAGTATATTGAAATACATGAACGATGACAGCCTTTTTGGAAGAAAAAAATCATCTACTACGGGGTTGGAGGATAAAAGTCAAGCTGCGGCAGGCTATGGTATAGACGGAGACCGTATTGGGGAGGAGTCTGACTTAACTGCGGGAATGCCTGACAGAGAAAACGCTGCAAAGCTCACTAACAAAGAAGCGCGTGAGGCTATGCTTACCGAGGATGAGATTAACCGGCATCAGACAGTAAAAAAATACAAAAAGCCACCGATAAGTCTGCTGGAACGCTCAAACGGGGGAGCAAGGACTAACAGCAGCCTTCTTACATCAAAGGCGCAGAAGCTTGAGGAAACTCTCAGAAATTTCCATGTGGATGCCAGAGTAGTTCAGGTAACCCAAGGACCAACCGTAACAAGATATGAGATTCAGCCTGCTGTTGGCGTAAAAGTCAACAGTATTGTAAGACTTGCGGATGATATAGCTCTTAATCTTGAGGCAAGGTCCATAAGAATAGAAGCTCCTATTCCCGGTAAAGCCGCCGTAGGAATAGAAGTGGAAAACGATGCCGTAACTATGGTAAGGCTTCGTGAAATTATTGATTCCGATGAATTTAAAAACAGCAAATCCAAGATTACCTTTGCCGTGGGCAGAGATATCAGCGGAAAGGCAATTGTGGCAGACTTGAAGGCTATGCCCCATCTGCTTATTGCGGGTTCTACCGGTTCAGGAAAATCAGTATGCATCAACAGCATAATAACCAGCCTTCTGTACAAGTCAACTCCGGATGAAGTTAAACTTATTTTAGTTGATCCAAAGGTGGTTGAACTGGGAAATTATAATGGTATTCCACACCTGCTCATACCTGTTGTTACTGATCCTTCCAAGGCCGCTGCAGCACTTAACTGGGCTGTTGCAGAAATGACGGACAGATATAAGAAGTTTGCAGAAGCAGGAGTACGAGATCTGGAATCTTACAATGAATATGTAAGAGCAAATGAAGAAGCAGAAAAAGCGATGCCTCAGGTAGTTATAATCATCGACGAATTGGCAGACCTGATGATGGCAGCACCATCTCAGATAGAAGAGTCCATATGCAGGCTTGCACAGATGGCAAGAGCTGCCGGAATGCACCTTATTGTAGCGACTCAGAGGCCTTCGGTGGATGTTATAACAGGAGTTATTAAGGCAAACATTCCGTCGAGAATTGCCTTTGCTGTATCGTCTCAAGTTGATTCAAGAACTATTCTGGATATGCAGGGTGCCGAAAAGCTTGTAGGAAAAGGCGATATGCTGTTTAACCCTATGGGAATGGGAAAACCTATCCGGGTGCAAGGAACCTTTGTTACCGACAGCGAGGTACATAAGGTTATAGAATATGTAAAAAGTCAGGTGGAAAACCAAGCCACATACAATGAAGATATACTTTCAAGAATAGAAAGAACTAATGTACAGGAAAGTATGGACGACAGCGATGATTTACTGCCGGAGGCAATAGATTTGGTTGTAAGAAGCGGACAAGCTTCAGTATCCATGCTTCAGAGAAGGTTCAGAA
This sequence comes from uncultured Clostridia bacterium, assembly GCA_945644815.1. Lineage (GTDB taxonomy): Bacteria > Bacillota > Clostridia > Peptostreptococcales > Anaerovoracaceae > SUG1106. The sequence continues at coordinate 6,009 of CALZFA010000038.1, read as the reverse complement.
TCGGCTATAACAGGGCTGCACGTATCGTGGATATGATGGAAGCCAGGGGAATAGTAGGCCCTCAGGACGGAAGCAGACCACGTCAGGTACTGATGAGTGAAGAGGAACTTGAAAGCCTTGAAAATGAAGGAGAATAATGAAAGTTTTTTTTGAAACGTTGGGGTGTCCTAAAAACTTTAATGACACCCAGGCCGCTGAAGGTGTTCTGAAAGAGGCGGGTTTTGATATAGTCAGGACTCCGGAAGATTCAGATGTAATCGTGGTAAATACCTGCGGTTTTATTAATGATGCCAAAAGGGAATCCATAGAGAAAATTTTTCACATGGCAGAATATAAAAAGCAGGGCAAAAAGCTGATTGTATCAGGCTGTCTTTCAGAACGGTATTCAGAGGAGCTTTATGATGAAATGCCGGAGGTCGACTGTTTTATAGGTGTAAATGAGTATGAGAATCTGCCCGGGCTTATTTCCGACCTCGCTAACAGAAACGGGAAAAGAATAAAGAGCGTCAGCGGATGCTGGCAGGAAGTGCTTTTTACTCCTAAAAGACTGCTAAGTGAAAACCCTTATTCAGCGACACTTAAGATTGCGGAGGGGTGCGACAACTGCTGTGCTTACTGTATTATACCTAAAATAAGAGGCGGATTTAGAAGCAAACCAATGGAAGATGTAATTGCAGAAGCCGAAGAACTGGCAAAAGCAGGGTGCAGAGAGCTGATTCTGATAGCTCAGGATGTGACCAACTACGGCAGTGATCTTTACGGTGAGCCAAAGCTTGCCGAGCTTGTAAAAAAGGTCTGCAAGGTTGACGGAATTCAGTGGGTAAGACTTATGTACTGCTATGAGGACAGAATTACCGACGAGCTTATTGATGTTATGGCATCGGAAACTAAAGTTTGCCATTACATCGATATTCCTGTGCAGCATGCCTCTGACGATGTCCTAAAGGCTATGAGACGCCGTTCTACGGAAAGTTCCATCAAAGGGACCATACAGAGGCTAAAGGATGCTATACCGGACATTCACATAAGAACTACGCTTATCGTGGGTTTTCCGGGAGAAAGTGATGAAGATTTTGATAAGCTGCTGGATTTTGTAGAAGAAGTCAGATTTGCACGGCTGGGAGCATTTGCATATTCTCAGGAGGAAAACACCGAAGCAGGCGAAATGGAGAACCAGATAGACGAGAAGATAAAGAGAGAAAGACTGGATGCCGTTATGCGCCGTCAGCTTGATATTTCTTTGGAATATAACAGAGAGAAAGTTGGGAAAGAGCTTGACGTTCTGGTCGAGGAAAAGGACGTAGACGGAAGCTATATCGGCAGAACTCAGTATGATGCTCCCGAGATTGACAATTCCGTTATTTTTTCTTCAGTGCACGAACTTAAAGCGGGAGATATAGTAAGAGTTCTGATCGAAGATGCATTTGATTATGATTTAGTTGGCAGGGAGGTATAAAAAATGAATTTACCAAACAAATTAACTATCGGAAGAGTTATTGCAGTGCCGTTTTTTATAGCTGCATATATGCTTGAATATTATATTTTGGCATTTGTGATTTTTGTTGCAGCATCCTTTACGGATATGCTGGACGGAAAAATAGCCAGAAAACACAATCTTGTAACAAACTTCGGAAAGATAATGGATCCTCTTGCTGATAAAGTGCTGGTTTATTCTGCTTTCTGCCTGATGATACCACAGTATGTTCCGGCGTGGATGTTTATAATTATTCTGGCAAGAGAATTTACGGTTGCAGGTATGAGAACGGTTGCAGCATCCGAGGGAATTGTCGTTGCAGCAGGAATGAGCGGAAAGATTAAGACGGTACTTCAGATGATAGCTGTTCCTCTTTTGCTTTTAGTACCTGCATGGCCTGACTTCATGCCGCTTTACTGGGCAGCCGAGATTTTCTTATGGGCATCTCTTGTAATGACTATTTACTCAGGTGTGGAGTATGTAATGCAGAACAGGCAGGTATTTTCTATGAAATAATTAAGGAGGCGGGAGTATGAAAACCGCAATTTTAACTGTAGGAACTGAGATCTTATTCGGGCAGATTGTCAACACCAATGCTGCCTTTTTGTCGCATGAGCTGCAGAATATAGGATATGATGTGATGTACCATTACTCTGTGGGGGATAATCCGGGAAGGCTCAAAGAGCTTATCGCCTTTGCTTTCCATGACTGCGATCTTATTCTTACTACCGGAGGACTGGGACCGACTCAGGACGATCTGACCAAGGAAGTAATAGCCGAGGCCATGGGTGATGTTATAGTGGAAAATGAGGAATGTATGAAGGCACTCCTGAAGCGATATGAAAAAAACGGCAGACCAATGACTCCAAATAATCTGAAACAGGCCAATATGCCTTCAAGGGCAAAAGTACTGCCTAACGATGCAGGAACTGCGCCCGGATTTGCATTGGAAAAAGACGGTAAGCTTATTATTTCAATGCCGGGACCTCCCCGTGAGATGAAGAGAATGTTTGAACTGCAGGTGAAGCCTATTTTGGAATCCATGCAGGACAGCGTAATATATTATAAGATCTTGAGAACTTTCGGTCTGGGTGAATCCAGTATGGAAACGGTGCTCTTGCCGCTGATTGACGGACAGACAGACCCTACAATAGCAACTTATGCAAAGGAAGGTGAATGCAGCCTGAGAATTGCATCCAAAAGGGCTACTAAAAAAGAAGCGGCCGCTGCAGTTGACCGTATGATTGAAGATGTAAACCAATTGATTGGAGAATATATTTACAGTTATGACGATGAAGAGCTTATAGAGGTGGTAGGAAAGCTGCTGTTAAAAAAGCATATTACTGTTTCATGTGCAGAATCATGTACCGGAGGATTGTTTGCTGTGGCTTTGACTGATATTCCGGGAATTTCTGAAGTATTCGAGCGGGGAATCGTGACATATAGCAACAGAGCTAAGATGGAGGAACTGGGTGTAAAGTCTGAAACACTTGATAAATTCGGAGCCGTAAGCCCTGAAACCGCTTGCGAAATGGCAGCAGGACTTGCTGAAAAAACCGGCTCAGACCTTTGCATTTCAGTTACCGGAATTGCAGGCCCCGGCGGCGGAACTTCCGAAAAGCCTGTAGGTCTTGTTTATATAGGTATATCATACAAGGGACAGGTGAACGTAATAGAGTTAAAGGGCAGAAACGTAAACAGAAAATGGAACAGGAACTATGCCGTACTGGCTATGCTTAATCAGGTGTACCGGTTAATTAAATAGGAACGGCATTATGGAGAATATAAAACCTGATATTATTATAAAAGAATTTGTGATTAATCTCGCGCCGAAGGAGAGGTTCCTAATGGTACCAGGGTAGGTTAAGATGGCTGATATAAACGAAAGAATACAGAAAAGGCTCTTTGAGCTACAGGATTTAAAATACAGAGATTTTAATTCATCATTGATACCCACCGTTGAAAAAGAGACGGTAATCGGGGTCAGAACGCCGCAGCTTCGAAAGCTTGCAAAGGAACTTTCCAAAGATCCGGATATCGAAAATTTCATGAGAACACTTCCACATAAGTATTACGAAGAAAATAATCTTCACGGTCTGATAATAGAGGGGATGAATGACTTCAATGCATGCCTGGCGGAGATGAACCTCTTTCTTCCTTACATTGACAACTGGGCCACATGCGACATTATTTCGCCGAAGATTTTCAAAAAACATCTGCCAGAACTTCTGGACGAAATAAAAGTCTGGATGGGCTCTGACCATACATATACCATAAGGTTCGGCATCGGAATGCTTATGAGTTTTTATATGGATGACCGATTCAAGCCGGAGTACCCGGAGATGGTGGCCGGTGTAAAATCCGAAGAATACTATGTGAATATGATGATCGCCTGGTATTTTGCAACGGCTCTTGCCAAACGGTATGATGAGGTTATTTCTTTCATAGAGGAAAAACGGCTGGAAAAATGGACACATAATAAAACCATTCAGAAAGCGGTGGAAAGTTACAGAATCACACAGGAGCGGAAGACCTATCTTAAAACCCTTAAAGTCAAATAATAGAAGATGTTGACAGTTTACTGTAATAATGTTAAAATTATTACATAAATTACCATAAAATTTTTCCGAAAAAACCTTGACCATTAAAGGAAAATAATGTATGATAGGAACATAAGAACAAATGTTCTACTAATTCCTGTTTATCTATGGAGGATATTATGAGCGTAAACCAAAATGAAAAAGATAAAGCGTTAGAAGCCGCTATGGCGCAGATCCAGAAGCAATTCGGCAAAGGCGCTATTATGAAGCTGGGCGATGATACCCATATGAATATAGATGCTATTTCTACCGGATCTATCAGTCTTGATATTGCAACCGGCATCGGAGGGGTGCCTAAGGGAAGAATTGTTGAAGTATTTGGACCTGAATCTTCCGGTAAAACTACACTTACGTTACATATAGTGGCAGAGGCGCAGAAGGCAGGAGGCAAGGCGGCTTTTATTGATGCAGAGCATGCCCTGGATCCTGTTTATGCTAAAAATTTAGGAGTGAATGTTGGAGATCTTCTTGTTTCTCAGCCGGATACAGGCGAACAGGCACTTGAAATATGCGATATGCTGGCCAGAAGCGGAGCTCTTGATGTCATAGTTATAGACTCTGTCGCCGCATTGGTTCCAAGAGCTGAAATTCAGGGTGAAATGGGGGATTCACATGTTGGACTTCAGGCAAGACTTATGTCTCAGGCCCTTCGTAAGATAACCGGTACAGTTAATAAATCAAACACATGTGTTATATTTATCAACCAGCTCAGAGAGAAAGTCGGCATTATGTTCGGCAATCCTGAAGTTACTACGGGGGGAAGGGCTCTCAAGTTCTATTCATCCATGAGACTTGATGTAAGGAGAATAGAGAGCCTTAAAGTGGGAGACAGCGTAGTAGGAAACAGAACGCGTGTAAAGATAGTTAAAAACAAGGTAGCTCCGCCTTTCAAGCAGGCCGAATTTGACATCATGTACGGGGAAGGCATATCTCGTTCGGGAGATATCCTTGATTCAGCTGTTGAGGCTAAGATAGTAGATAAAGCCGGCTCGTGGTACAGCTTTGAAGGTGAGAGAATAGGTCAGGGAAGAGAAAATGTGAAAGTTTATCTTAAGGAACACCCGGCAGTTATGGATAAAATAGAGGGAATGCTTTTAGATCAGATAAAAAAGGACGAAGAATATGTTCCCGAACCTGATATACATGAAGATGACATCTCAGAGATTATGGATATGCTGGTAGATGATGACGGCGTAATTATTGAAAAATAGCGTTTTTTTCAGTTTAACACTTGACAAACACATTGTTTAGATGGTATTATAACTGAGTTGAGCCGCGCAGAATGGGTTTTTAAGTGCAAATAAGCCACCCACAATGGCGAGACTGGATAGAGGAGGATAAAAAAATAATGTACGCAGTAATTGAAACTGGTGGAAAACAGTACAGAGTGCAGGAAGGTGATGTTATCACCATTGAAAAGTTAAAGGCAGAAGTTGGTGAAACTGTTGCTTTTGACAAGGTGCTTGTACTTGGAGAAGGTAAGGATGTAAAGGTTGGAACTCCTTACGTTGATGCTGTTGTAACAGGCAGTGTTGTAGAGAACGGCAAGGGTCAGAAGGTTATTATCTTCAAGTATAAGGCTAAAAAGGATTATCGCAAGAAGCAGGGGCACAGACAGCCATACACGATGGTTAAGATTGAATCCCTGGGAGCAGCAGCACCTAAGAAGGCAGCTGCAAAGAAGGCAGAACCTAAGGCTGAAGCTGCAGAAAAGCCTGTAAAGGAAGAAACTAAGGCAGTTAAAAAGGTTTCAGCATCAATGAAGAAAGACGAGTTGATTGCTTTTGCTAAGGAAAACAATATTGCTATCGATGAAAAAGCTACCAAGGCTGTAATTATCGAAGCTATTGAAGCAGCTTTAAAGTAATCTATCACATACAAGTTAGGAGGTACTTTTTATGGCAAGTAAAAAAGGTGTAGGTAGCTCTAAGAACG
>CALZFA010000037.1 GCA_945644815.1 uncultured Clostridia bacterium | reverse complement strand
TGAGATAGCTGAAAATTTTTTTCAGCCACCCCAACATTTATTATAGAGCCAATTTTATAATCTCGGTGTATCATTCTTTCTTATCGTTTTAAAAAGCCATTTATGATATAATGAAATCAGAATTATAGAAGGAGAAGAAAAATGATTTTAGAGACTAATGACCTGATAATAAGGCCATCGGAGTGGGCAGACTTAGACGATTTTTATATGTGGGAACAGCTGCCTGAGGTTACAGAGTTTTTCAGTATTCGTGACGGCCAGACCATGGAGGATGTTGTAAAGAAATATGTTTCCGATGAAAAGGACCCAAAGGCGCAGCAGTTCACCATTCTGCTGAAACAAGAAGAACCTGATGGCTTCAAGGTCGACGATTTTTCCTACGGGCAAACCAGAAAAATCGGTCGAATTGTTCTGGCAGATATTGAGGACGGCTGGAAAGGCGAAATCTGGCGCATATATATCGGAGAAAAAGCTCTCCGGGGAAAGGGGTACGGTAAGCAGGCCATGGAAGCTATGATGGGCTACTGCTTTGATGTTCTTGGATTTGAAAGGCTATATCTGGATCATTATACAGGAAACCCTGCAGCAGGTCTGTACCTGTCACTTGGATTCCGTTACGAAGGGGTATTGCGCAAAAATTGCCGTAAAAACGGTATACTTTACGATGTGCATCTTATGTCAATGCTGCGTGAGGAATATGAGGATTTGTTTAAGAAATAGGATAGTGTAAATGCTCTATGTTTTGCCGGGCGCCATGCCCGGTTTTTTTGAAAAACCTCTTGACAGTTGAGCATATATTCAACTATAATAAGGGTAAGGAATGGTTGAACAAATATTCAACTATAAAAAAGCAAACAGGAGGCAAACTATGAAAAAGACGTATTTGTTAGAAGACCTTTGCTGTGCGAACTGTGCAGCTGCTATAGAAAGGGACGTTGCTAAAATATCCGGAGTTAACGGTGCATCGGTTAATTTTCTCACAACAAAAATGATCTTAGAGGTTGAGGAAGAAAATTATGAAGAAACTCTCAAAAGAATAAAAAAGATTGTAAAGAAGAACGAGCCTGACGTAACCATAAAGGAAATATAGTGCAAGAAGGGATCCAGAATGAAAAGAAGATTGATAAGACTTGGAATAGGAACGCTGATATTTTCTGTGGCATTCGCTCTGATGGCATCGGCAAAGGCTTTGTCCGCAGCAGCATTTCTGGCTGCATATATTATAGTCGGATACAGGGTGATATTTAAGGCTGCACGAAACATTTTAAACGGAAAGGTCTTTGACGAGAACTTTCTGATGGCTGTGGCTTCCATTGGGGCTTTTATAGTGGGTGAATACCCGGAGGCGGTTGCCGTGATGCTTTTTTATCAGGTTGGAGAGCTCTTCGAGGACTATGCAGTAGGTAAGTCGAGAAAATCCATTGCGGATCTGATGAACATAAGACCGGACTACGCAAATCTTAAGACCGGCAGCGGCGTGGAAAAAGTATCGCCGGAACAGGTGAAGGTCGGCGAAATTATTGTAATACGGCCGGGGGAAAAAGTGCCTTTGGACGGTATAGTGGTGTCAGGGCATTCTACCTTAAACACAGCAGCTCTGACGGGAGAATCTCTTCCGAGGGATGTAGGCTGCGGCAGTGAAATCCTCAGCGGCTGCATTAATTTAAGCGGGCTCATTGAGGTAAGAACCGAGAAAGAATTCGGGCAGTCTACGGTGAGCAGGATACTTGAACTTGTAGAAAACGCAACAAGCCAGAAAGCCAGAACAGAAAATTTTATAACCAGATTTGCAGCGGTTTATACTCCGGCAGTTGTGGGCGCAGCGGTGCTGCTTGCTATTATGCCTCCGCTATTAACAGATACAGCGGCATTCTCTGACTGGCTTTACAGGGCGCTGAATTTTCTCGTGGTGTCATGTCCGTGTGCACTGGTAATTTCAGTGCCTCTGGGATTTTTTGGAGGTATAGGAGCGGCATCCAAGATCGGAGTGCTGGTAAAGGGCAGCAACTATTTGGAAGCGGCGGCTCACGCCGAGTATGTGGTGATGGATAAGACCGGAACACTGACTCGGGGAGTCTTCGAGGTGGAAAAGGTTCAACCGGCAGAAGGCTTCGAGGGAGGTCCGGAAAGACTGCTTAAGCTGGCTGCCGCAGCCGAAAGCAATTCCAGTCATCCTATATCGCTTTCGCTGAGAAGGGCGGCAGAATCAAACTATGGTTTCAAGGCTGAGGCAGTATCCGCAGAAGATGTGACTGAGCTTGCGGGCCATGGCGTTTCAGCTGAAATAGACGGTTATAAGGTTATTGTGGGGAATCACAAGCTTATGAATAAATGGGGGCTTGATTTCAAAACTCCTTGTGAGGCGGGAACAGTAGTATATGTAGCCGTTGACGGAGCATATGCGGGCTACATCCTAATTGCCGATCAGCTAAAAGTCGATGCCGCGGATGCGGTAGAAGGCCTTAAGAAAAAGGGAATAACCACCGTGATGCTGACAGGCGACAGCAAAACAGCAGCAGATTCAGCAGGAAAGAAGCTGGGGATGGACAGAGTTTATTCACAGCTCCTGCCGGAGGATAAGGTGAACATAGTAAGTGAGCTTTCAAGGGAAAAGTCGGAAAAGGGCAAACTTCTGTTTGTAGGTGACGGCATAAATGATGCTCCGGTACTGGCAAGGGCTGATGTGGGAGTGGCCATGGGAGGACTTGGTTCCGATGCGGCTATTGAGGCGGCAGACATTGTAATAATGGATGACAGTCCATCTAAACTTCTGGACCTTATGCGGATAAGCAGAAAGACCATTTCCATAGTAAAGCAGAATATTGTTTTTGCCTTGGGAGTAAAACTGCTGGTACTGGTACTCAGCGCTCTGGGCCTGGCAAGTATGTGGGCAGCTGTATTTGCCGACGTGGGAGTGTCGATACTGGCTATCATCAATTCCATGAGAGCATTGAAAGAAAAATAAAAGAAAAAGAAAACCCGGTGAAACTAAATTATTCTTCCGGGTGTCAGCAAACTAAAGCTGCTCGGTGGGGCAGCTTTCTTTATTCAAGGCGGGAAGCATGACAGTCTGCACAGCTGCATCCCTCGCCGTGTGATTTGTGTTTAATGTGGGTAAAGGCAATGTCTATTATATCCACAACGTGCTGGTCGTCCAGGGAATAAAAAATGTTTTTCCCATCTCTGCGGTTTTTAACAAGTCCCTCGTCCTTCAGAAGGCGCAGCTGGTGAGAAACTGCTGATTTTGTCATATCCAGGGCGGCGGCTATATCGTTGACGCAGAGCTCGTCCGTGGATATGGCACAGAGTATTTTCATTCTGGTTTCGTCGCCCACCACCTTAAAAAAAGCGGCGGCTTTGGTCATTAGTTCCTTGGATTCGTGTTTCATATGGCTGGCTGCTCCTTTTTGAGTATGTTCAGGAAGGTTGACGTGCTTGTTGCAATTACTTTGCCTGTGTCTTTGTTTTTCAGAACCGCTTCAGTGTGAAATACTCTTTTTCCTGCTGAGACGATTCGTCCGGTAGCAATGATTGTATCATCAAGCTGCCCGAAGCTGATGAACCTTACGTCCATATCTACGGTAGGGCACCAGAGATCAGAGAAGGCTGTTACTGTTATTGCAGATATGTGATCGAGCATAGTACAGATAATACCTCCGTGAAGAAGGTCCTTGCGGTTAAGCTCCCAATGTTTAACTTCGAATTCTGCAGTAACGGTGAGTGATTCAATGTCACAGTCCATATATCTGGCAGACATAAGACCGTTGACCCTGTTTTGATGTGCCTCTGAGTTTTCACGCTCTATATTTTTTAGATTGTTCATCACAGCTTTTTTGTCTGTGAGAAGAAATGAATTTGCCATAGTTGTTCCTTTCTAAAATCTGTCGCTGTAGTTAAGGAGGTCTCTGAGATGACCGCCGCGTACCTTTGGCTTTTGTGCCTGCGCTCCGTTCTGTGAGCCGCCGTTGCTGCCGCCGGGTGCCATAAAATCCTCGTACCTGTATATCTTTCCCCAAATACCGTCTTCATGGGTGACCATAAGGCCGAAAGTGCCGCCGCTGCCATCACGAGGTTTTGTCAGGCTTCCGGGATTCATCAGCGCTACACCATCCACTTCCGTATAGGACGCACGGTGTGTATGACCGAAGAAAGCGCCGACGCAGTGGTTTTCGAGAGCTTTGTAGTAAACTTTTTGCTTGCTATAGTCTACATGCTCCATATGACCGTGGGTAACGAGAAAATTTCCTGCCTCGGTCTCAAGTACAGACCAGTCGGTATCGCTGAAACCGCCGTCACAATTACCTCTGACCCATGCAACATGAACTCCAAGACGGGCCTGAAGCTCTCTGGCGTCAGCCGCATAGTCCCCGCAGTGGACGACCACGTCCACAGGTGATTCTTTTGACAGCTTCTGATAAATATCTATGACACGGGAACAATCGCCGTGTGTGTCGCTTACAACTAAAATTTTCATTTATGTATCCTTTTTTCTTATTTTTACCTGTTTTCATACAGTATAACATAGAAAAGTGACGAAATGTATGGTAAACTTTAAAAAAGTCGGTTTTTGATAACCAGGGTGGAGGCCGGATGATGATAAGAGAAATCAGAAAGAAATTAGTTGTGCTGTCAAATCGCAGCCCTTTTCCCCGGGCAGTGCAGGATTACATAGACCACATGGAAAAGCTCGACTGGGTGTATATGAATCTCAGGCTGGACGGGAGCCCGCTTTCCCGTGAGGAGGCAGAGCAGGTTATGGGCGGTGAAGTGGTTATGAACGGAAGGATTATGGACCATGTGCTCATCGAAAGGCTGGATGGTATAAGGAGTGAGCTTTATGACCTGTTACGACGGCGGATGGATGTGAATCCCCAGGTTGTCAAATTTATTGTATCCTCAGCAGGGGCTGATGCTTCGGAATTCCGTAAAACCACACCTCAGCTGATGGAGTACGGGTATACGCCGGTGCTTCCTTCAGAGGTGCCTGCGGCGATGGATAGCTATTTTGCTTTTGCCAATCACACCGCTGAGTTTGAAAATCCCTTTGAAAAGGCCGCAGAGCTACATAATCGTTATTTGGCGATTTATCCATATAGGGAAGGAAATCAGGTTGGGGCAAGGGCTTTGATGGAGTACTATCTTTTGCGTAAAGGCTTTCCTATGGCATATGTTGATGTGTCTGAGAGCGAGTACAACGGCTTGTTTGCAGATTTTTGCAAAACAAAAAACAGCAGGCCACTGGCGGACCTGCTGACTAAGGCGGTGCTGGACAGGCTGGAGATGATGATTCAGCTGACAGGGTATTAAAATTCAATGTCAAAAGTCAAAGTGGAGGAGAACACAAAAACGCCGCTACTTTCATGTAGCAGCGTTTTTCCATTAACAATTATTTTTGCATAAGTCTCCAAAGATGTGTTCTGCTTATGCCAAGCATTTGGGCAGCCCTGGTTTTATTTCCTTTGGAAGCCTCAAGCGCTTTACGGATTTCTTCGCCGGTTGGAGTGTGGCGATGGACATATGTCTGAGCGACAGGAAGATCTACTACTGAAGCACCTTCAGCAATGTTTGCGGAAACGGATTTTGTGGAATTAACCGTGAGAGGGTCACGACCTCTGTTCGGAAAATTGGAAAGCAGAAACCGAACATCTTCGGGTGTGACTGCCTTATCATAATAACCCAGAACAAAAAGTCTCTCCACAAAGTTCTGCAGTTCTCGGACATTGCCTTCCCACCTGTATTCCATAAGGGAAGTATATGCATCGGGAGTTATGTATCCGTCATAAGGAAGGTTGTATTTTTCAGAAAAATCTTCAATGAAATTTTTCATCAAAACCCATATATCAGTTTGCCTGTCACGAAGCGGTGGGATGGTGAGAAAAACAGTGCCTAGACGATAGAAAAGATCTTGGCGAAAGCGGTTCTCTAATACTTCATTGTATATATCTTTATGGCTTGCAGCAACAACACGTACGTCAACAGGTATTATGCTGTCATCGCCTATTCTTCTGATTTCCTTTTCCTGAAGTACTCTGAGCAGGGCGCTCTGGGAGGCAAGGGAAAGTTCGCCTATTTCGTCAAGAAATACCGTACCTTTGTGTGCCAGTTCAAATATGCCGGCCTTACCGCCCTTTTTTGCACCGGTAAAAGAGCCTTCGCTATATCCAAAAAGTTCACTTTCCAAAAGGTTTTCAGGAAGGGCTGCGCAGTTTATAGCATAAAAAGGTTCATTGGCACGAGGACTTTCATTGTGTATGCATTGTGCGAAAAGTTCTTTCCCTACTCCGCTTTCACCATAAATAAGGATATTTGAGTTGAATTTTGCGCATTGTTTGGTTTTTTCCTTGCAATCAATTATGGCTTTACTATATCCCTTAATGTCATCGAGCGTAAATTTCGCATATTGCCCTTTTTTGTGAAGTTCTGCTCTGATTTTCTTTTCTTCCTCAATTACCTTTGATGTTTGTCGGAAAACTATGAGAGCTTCCCTATCACCGACCGTTGCTGAAAGAACTCGGGTATTCATTATAACACGGACATTATTCGCGGTTTTAATAACCACATTTTTGAAGCCTGTTGTGAGTATATTATCCCATTTCACGTCAGGGAAATATTTGAAGATATCTATATTTTTAATGTTTTCTTCCTTTGAAATGCTGAGCAAGTCTCGCGCATAATCGTTTATCCAGCCCACTTTGAAGCTTTCATCAATCGTCAATATACCTTCACTCTTGCTGCTTAAAATGGCTTCAATCTTTTTGTTCTGAATTGCGTCTTTGTTTCGGACATCGATTATTTTAATAGCTTCCACTATAGAGTCTCGTATAGCATTTTCGCCTACATAGAGAGGAGAACATCTTCCGCCAAGCTCTTTGGCGCGTTCTATTCCGTTATGGCCGCTGAATAGGGTTCTGCCGCGCATGAGAATTTCATCTACTTTTTTGAAGTAGTCGCTCATATCAAAATAATCGCACACTTCTGTTTTAACATCGAACATGGCATGGAGCTGATTAGGAAGCTCTTTGTATTTTAGCAGATTGTTGTTCTGATGAAAGAGAAGCGTTATTTTTTCACCCTTTGAAGGGGCGAGCTTTATCATGGACTGCAGGACATCCAGCATGTCCGGCTCAACTGTTACCAGAGGAAGTCTTACATGCTCTTTAATTATGTTACAGGTATATCCTCGTGCAATAATTGCATTATAACCCAGTTCTTCGAGCATAGTGGCCTTTTTTCTTAGAGTGTCGTAGGAAAAGTCGCTACCGTATTGTATTACCTCTGTGTCTTCAAATTCATCTTTGAACTGTTCGTCGTACATTTCGAGTTTGCTTTGCCATGTGAGGACGGCGATTTTTCTTTTTTTCATAGAAACCTCCAATAGTACTGCTGCAATTATAATTTGATTTTATAGCATTTGTGCCAAACTGGCAAGACGTTCTTTGATTTGCATTACCAAAAGATGACCCCGGAAAACATCAGTTTTACCGGGGCATACACTTGCTGATATAGAAAAATAGAAGGGATAAAATAAATATTATTGGTTCCACAACGCCATAATTTCGGGAATAACCTTTTTAAGGTCTCCCTCTATGGAATAATCTGCCAGTTTCATCATAGGACATTCAGGATCTTTGTTTATAGCAACTATGATCTTTGATGTCTGCATACCTGCAAGGTGTTGAATTGCACCGGATATTCCACATGCAAAATATATCTCGGGTTTTACAGTGGTTCCTGTCTGCCCTACTTGGTGGATAGGATCTATCCAACCCGCATCAACTGCAGCTCTTGAAGCGCCGACCACACCGCCAACAGTTGAGGCAAATTCCTCTATCAGTTTAAACCCTTCGGGATCGCCAAGACCTCTGCCGCCGGAGCAGATAATCTTAGCATCCGTAAGAGAAACCATTTCCTTGGCTGCCTTCACTACTTCAAGAACCTCAACATTTATATCGTCGGGTGTCAGATCAACTTCTGCCTTTATGAGTTCTCCTTTTGCACCCTGGATTTTCTCTCTTTTTGTCATTACTCCCGGGCGTACGGTTGCCATCTGAGGACGTGTATTAGGTGTAACAATAGTTGCCATAAGGTTACCGCCGAAAGCAGGTCTTGTCTGTTTAAGCCCTTTACTTTGGTCATTTCTGTCGAGTCCGTTTAGGCTTGCAGTGGTGTTTTCCTCAAGATAATCCATGTAATTCGAGACATTGATATCAAGCCTTGTACAATCTGCAGTCAGACCGGTGTTCAATCTTGCGGCTATTCTCGGTGCCAAATCTCTTCCGATGTGAGTTGCTCCAAAAAGCACAATTTCCGGTTTGTATGTATTTATTGCATCGGTGATTGCTTTTGCATATCCGTCGGTGGTGTACTGAGTGAGAAGCGGATGTTCAAGTACATATACCATGTCCGCACCGTATTGGTAAAGTTCATCGGCGAGAGGGCTTACTCCGTTACCCGCGATTACAGCACATACCTTTGCTCCGTCACCTCGTTCTCTTGAAAGTTTATAGCCCTCTCCTATGAGTTCAAGAGTCACATTCATCAGCTTTCCCTGTCTTTGCTCTGCAAATACCCATATATTCTTGTATTCTGTAAAGTCTTTCATTTTTTCCTCCTCCCTTAGATTAAGTGCTTCTCTTTAAGAGCATTCACTAAGCTTGCTGCTTTTTCTTTAGGCGTATCTCCTTCGACAGCGATTCCTTCGCCTTTTGGCTTTGGCGTGAATGATTTGAATACATTGGTTGGGGAAGCCTTAAGGCCTACCGTTGTAAGGTCAACTCCAATGTCGACGGCGTTCCACACTTTAATGTCGTGCTTTGCCGCTTTTAAAATTCCCGGTACTGACATGTATCGAGGCTCATTCAGCTCCTTTATGGCTGTAAGCACACATGGCAGTTTTACTTTTAGTACTTCATAACCGTCTTCAAGGGCTCTTTTTACCTTTACATAATCTCCTTCAAGGCTGAATTCCTTTACATATGTGACTTGAGGCAGTCCCAGCTTTTCTGCTATCTGAGGTCCAACCTGAGCTGTATCTCCGTCTATGGCCTGTCTTCCGGCAAGGATTAGATCAAAGCTTCCGGCATTTCTGATTCCTGCGGCCAAAGCATTGGAGGTCGCCCATGTATCTGAGCCGCCGAGAGCCCTATCTGAAAGAAGAATAGCGTCATCTGCCCCCATAGCTATACACTCCTGAAGCATTTCTTTTGCCTGTGGAGGCCCCATGGTGATTACCGTAACCTCGCTTCCCGGCAAGTTGTCCTTTACCCTTAAGGCCTCTTCAAGGGCGTTGGCATCGTCCGGATTCAGTATTGATGGCACACCGTCTCTTATCAGTGTACCTGTTTCCGGGTTTATTCTAATTTCCGTCGTGTCAGGAACCTGTTTTACACATACTGCAATCTTCATGTTTTTCTTTCCCTTCCTTTCTTATTTGAATATTTCTCCGGACATTACCATCTTCATTACTTCGGATGTTCCTTCATAGATTTCCGTTATCTTCTGGTCTCTGTACATTCTCTCAACAGGGTAATCCTTAATATATCCATATCCCCCATGGAACTGTACTGCCTTATCTACTACATACGATGCAGCCTCTGAGCATGCAAGCTTTGCCTCTGCTGCAGGCACACTTGCAGGAAGTCCTTGATCTCTTCTGTAACATGCATCGTACAACAGATATCTTGCCCCGTCTATCTTTACTTTCATTGACGCCATCTCGAATGAGAGAGCCTGGAATTTGTTCAACGTTTTTCCGAACTGTTTCCTCTGCTTCATATATTTTACTGTCTCGTCAAATGCTCCTTGGGCTATTCCAAGTGCCTGAGCTGCGATTCCAAGGCGTCCGACATCAAGGGATGTCATAGCTACCTTGAAGCCTTTTCCTTCTTGCCCTAAAAGTCTGTCCTTAGGTATTCTGCAGTCTTCAAATACCAGCTCTGCTGCTATGGAGCCTCTGATTCCCATCTTATTCTCATGCTTTGGCACTGAAAAGCCTGGGTCGCTCTTTTCCACGATGAAAGCACTTATTCCCTTGGTTCCCTTGCTCTTGTCGGTCATTGCCATGATGATGTATACCTCGGCTATTCCACCTCCTGAGATAAATATTTTTGAGCCGTTTAACACCCATTCATTTCCGTCAAGGTATGCTTTTGTCTGGGTTCCGGCAGCATCTGTTCCTGCATTTGGTTCCGTCAGGCCGAAAGCTCCAAGCTTCTTACCTGAGAGCAGATCCGGCAGATATTTTCTTTTTTGCGCTTCTGTTCCGTAGGTGTAGATAGGCCAGCAGCATAAAGCATTATGGGTCTGTATTATTACACCGTGGGATGCATCCACCTTGGAGATTTCTTCGATCGCCATAATGTATGTCAGATAGTCTGTTCCAGCTCCACCGTATTCAGGTGGAAAAGGCATCCCCATTAATCCCAGTTCGGCCAGTTTTCCTATTGTCGCATAAGGATATACGGCCTTTTCGTCTATTTCTGCAGCAATGGGGGCTATTTCATTTTCCGCAAATTTTTTTAGCATCTGTTTTACCATTTGCTGCTCTCTTGAATAACTGAATTCCATCTTTTTTCCTCCTTAATTTACTTATGTATTCCCGCAATGTGTTTTGCAAGCTGTTTCTTTCCTTCAATATTGCCTTGCCTTTGTATCATAATTCTCTGTGCCTGCGGCGAACCTGCTCCATGCATTGACTCTGTTCTGTATCCCACTGCTGATGCACCCAGACAGATGTTTTCAAGGAATCTTAAGATTCTCAGCCTGTCTTCTGTGCTGCACTTGCCGGCGTTTGCCGCGAAGTATTTATTGCAGACATCTCCTATGGTCTCACCATTTTTGCCTACAACCAGGTCGGACTTGAAGTCCTTCTCTGAAGGCATGGTCACCATGAGGCCGCCTGCAATGTCTTCTGCCAGCCTTACGATTTCATATGGAAATCTCGTCACATTCTGCTTACATACATTGGCAAGAAGTAAATCGATTATGTAGCTTCCCGACTCAGTTGCATGACCCTCGGTAGAACAAGCTATTCCGCATGCATACAAAGTTTCATTGAGGTGAGTCATTTCTATAAGCTTATCCTTGATATGAGATGCCTTGTCTGCACCGTTGTATTCTGCTGCAAGGGCTGCTGCTCCGATTACCACGTCGCCTACACCTACTTTACATCCGCCGTAGCTCTGTCTGTGAAATCCTGCAAATCTTTCTACAAGCATTCCTGCAAAATCATATTCTCCAGCCATGAAAACATATTCATTAGGGATGAATACATCATCAAAGACTACCAGTGCTTCCTGACCGCCATATTGCTTGTTTCCAAGATCTACATCTGCACCCTCTTCAAGTTTTCTGGTGTCGCAGGCCTGTCTGCCGTATATCATATACAGACCTTCTGCGTCGCTTGGACATGCAAAGGATACTGCATAATTCTTATCTTCTTCTCTCATTGCCTGAGTAGGCATAATTATATGCCAGTGCGAATTGATAGAACCCGTCTGGTGGCATTTTGCTCCCCTTACTACGATGCCGTCAGCTCTTCTTTCTTTTATACGAAGAAACAGATCAGGATCTTCCTGTGCATGAGGCGCAAGACTTCTGTTTCCCTTAGGGTCTGTCATGGCTCCGTCTACCACAAGATCGTTTTCCTGAACAAATTCCAAGAACTTCTTGAATCTTTCGTGGTAGTCTGTTCCGTACTTCTTATCGATTTCAAAGGTTGTGGAGTATTCTGCATTAAAGGCATCCATGCCGACACATCTCTGGAAGCATGAAGCGGTTTTCTGACCGCAAAGCCTCTGCATCTTAACCTTTTTCTTTAAATCCTCAGTGCTCTGATGAATATGTGCGAAACGATTGATCTTTTTTCCTGTAAGGTTGGATGTGGCAGTCATCAGATCCTCATACTGAGGGTCGTTTGCCAGATCGTACGTAACTGCAACACAGTTGATGGATGGACGAATAATAGGGTGGTCTACCCAGTTATCAATCTTCTCGCCGAACATGTATACTCTTGTATTTAACCTTCTCAAGCTCTCAATGTACTGAGTTCCTGTCATTAGTGCCATAGGTTTCCTCCTTAAGCTTATTATCAAAAAAGGATACTTTCAAAAATCGTGCCAAACTTACATCAGTATATGGGAATCAAAGGAAAGTCACAGCTATGAGACTTAGTTACGGTGAAGAGAAAAGATAGGAAATTGTGTGAATAGGGTATTTGTATATAATTCTGATATTATTTTCGAAATAATGTTACGAAAAGCATGCAAAGAGAAACAAACCTGTGTTACAATGCAACAATATAACGCAAGATGTTACATAAAAATGTAACGTAACAATATGCAATTGGAACGGTGATTATATAAAAAAGTTGAAAAAAGAGGGTTTTTAAAGTTTGGCATAATAATTGCAAATTATGCTTGTGAAGAAAACAACAGGAGGTCTAAGATGAGCACTAATTTGACACAAAAGATAGAAAAAATTGCTGTCATAGGAGCTGGGACAATGGGACCTGGAATTACACAGTCTTTTATATCAGGCGGATATTCTGTAAGTATTTGGGAGCCTGACGAAAAGAACAGGGAACTGGCAACAACAAGAATATACGACGGTCTCAAGGTTTCTGGTGAACAGGGTTTGATAGATACATCGAAGATAGATGAAATCTATAACAGAGTAAGTTTTGCTCAGTCTCTTGAAGAGGCGGTCAAGGGAGCACAGTTTATAATGGAAACTATCGTGGAAAAAGAGGATATAAAAAGAACCTTTTACAAAGAACTGGCTGCAATTGTATCTTCAGACACTATAGTGGCTTCGAACACGTCTGCACTTAATATCTTTGAGATAGTACCACCAGAATTGCTTCCCCAGCAGCTTATAGTACATTGGTACGGACCGGCACAGCTGATTCCTCTGGTGGAAGTAGTAAAGAGTGAGGAAGCTCCTCAAGAGTTTGTAGATGCCACTATGGACATGCTTAAGGCATGCGGCAAAGTGCCTGTACAGATGAAAAAATTCATAAGAGGATACATTGTAAACAGATTGTTGCAGTGCATAAACAGAGAGGTATTTTTCCTCCTGGATAACGGTTATTGCACGGCGGAGGATATTGACTTTGCAGCAAAGATGAGTTTTATTCCGAGAGCAATGGTTCTGGGCATATGCAAGAAGATTGATTTTGGCGGAGTAGACATGTCCATAAATAACTACAAGAACCATAGCTATCAGCTTCCTCCGGATACGGGCTTACCTGAAACTCTTAAGAGGATGGAAGAAGAGCAGGCATTCGGGATAAAGACCGGTAAAGGATTTTATGATTATAAAGGTCAGGATATAAACGCTCTGCTGAAAAAGAGGGATGTACAATTGGCAGAAGCATATAAGCTGGCTATGAGATTTATAGAAGATCCA
>CALZFA010000036.1 GCA_945644815.1 uncultured Clostridia bacterium | reverse complement strand
TTCGCGGAACTGTGGTAAAAGCAGTTGATGCTTATCGCGCTGGTGCCGACAAGGTTGAAAAATCTGTAAAGGGTGGTGAGTAGCATGCCGTATCTCGCATTAAGTGTGGCCTTTGCTTTTTTGAAAATCGGCGCCTTTTCCTTCGGCGGCGGCTATGCAGTGCTCTCTTTTATCCAGCGTGAAATCGTAGAGGCAAACGGCTGGATTTTGCCTGAGCAGTTCGTAGACATAGTTGCCATCGCCGAAATGACCCCCGGTCCTATCGCAGTAAACTCGGCAACTTTTGTAGGATATAATATGTTCGGCGTTTGGGGTGGCATCATGTGTACTCTCTGTACCTTGGCCGTTCCCGTGACCCTTTCGCTTATAGTGTCCTTCTATTTTTCCAAATTCAAGGAAAACAAACATCTTCGGAATGCCCTTGCAGGTATTCGTCCCGCTGTCATCGGCCTTATTGCAGCCTCATGTATTTCTGTGGCTGAAATTTCAATAACAAGCCTGTACAGCCTGATTTTCTTCGGTATCGCACTGCTGCTGGTGTGGAAATTCAAGATTAACCCCATTATCACCTTGGTCATATGCGGTGGACTTGGCGCATTGTTTTACGGGGTGCTGCTACCGATTATGTAAAAACCGGTATATCAGATTACCTTTAGCGTGAAATCAAACCCGAGAAATCTAAAGTCTGACTTTATTTTTCTCGGGTTTTTCTTTAAAAACGCGGACAAATCCATTTTAATTCATCCCACTGATAAACTCATCAACCGTCTGTGCGAACTCTTCCTCGTGGTCAAGCATGCAGCCGTGCCCGCTTTCCGCAAACACAACCTCCTCATACTTTCCGCCCTGAGCTTTATACAGCTCCAGAACATGTCTTGTCTGAGAAACCATCGGCTGGCTCGGGAAAACATTCTCCCCCGGGTAACCGGGTATTATTCCCATCCTGCCAAGCACAGCCAAGTCGCAGGAGCTGTTATCAGATACCATAATATCTTTATCTCCTCGAATCCACATAACCGGCGGTTTAACCGGAATCTCCGGCAGTGAAGACAGATCACAGTATTGAGGCGACATAGTGTTGCCTACACCCTTGTCACCTGACCGTACAAAGGGCCAGTTACTGTCGGGCACAAAATTACCCTGACACATATCCTCACCTACACTGCACATAAGCAGGCTGTCAATATATCTTTCCCGGCGGTCTGCCGGAAGCTTATTGCCTGCTGCAACGTAAACAGCGTCGATAACCTGACCCGGTATAGCTCTGTCCTTCTCCTTAATTGCTTTGAGAAGTTCTTGGTTGGCGGTTCCCGCACCGCTTCCGATGCCCAGAGGCTCAGCTTTTTTTCCGTCAATATCATAGGTGCCCCCGAAGCCGTAAGGTGAAAGTGGCGCCTGCAGTATGAGCTTCTCCACCTTTTCACAATGGTCTATGACATACTGCATGGCGATTCCTCCGCCCATGGACCAGCCGCAGAGTGAGAATTTATCCCATCCTATTGCCCTGACAAATTCATCTAAATCCTCGGTAAAAACCCTAAGCCCCTCCGTAGCATCTACCGGAAGTGCCGAAGATTTGCCGAAGCAGCGAAAATCAGGTGCTATCATGTAATATTTCTCTTCAAGTCTCGCCATGAGCCCCTCGTAAAACACTGCTGATGAGAAGTTTCCATGAAGCAAAAGAAGCTTTGGTTTATCTGCCTGTCCCGCTTCTATATAGGCGGTGGTAAGCCGCGGTGTCGTTATATATTTATATTCCTTTTCCATATTATTTTCCCTTAAATATTATATGTAGTTTTGGCAGTATTTATGAAGCCCTCAATCAGTGTAGCAAACAGCAAAGGCTGTTCATACATGGTGGCATGTCCGCTTCCGGGCAAGATCACATGGCAGCAGTCCTGTATGTGTTCCTTCAGATACTCCTGCTCCTTCAGCGGAGTCAGATAATCCTCCTGACACGAAACTACCAGCGTAGGACATTTGATTTCCCCCAGCCGATGGCGTACATCATAGTTATCCGAGCTGACAGTAAGGCGACGCATAGCTCCTATGAAGTTTTCATCTTCAAACAGGGGAATCAGCAATTCTTGCCGTTTCTCCATCCAATCATGTTTTTCATTGTAAAATTTTGGCGAGTAGATTCCCGGAATAGCAGTATAGTAATAGGATTCACCGCTGTCGGAAGCCAAGTTCCATGCTCTGCCGATATCGCCGAGCCAGTAGCCCGTTGCAGCAGTAGCATTTAGCAAAACCAGCCGCTCTACAAGCTGCGGATACTCAACAGCAAATTCGAGGGCAACTTCACTCCCGTAGGAAATGCCTGCCAAGCTTGCTTTTTCCAACCCTATATGCTCTAAGAGCGCTTTGACCAGGCGAACCTGAAGGGTATGATCATAATTCTGTCCCACCAGCTTCTCCGACTGTCCCTGATCGAAGAAATCAACCAAAATAAGCTTGTTATTGGCGGAAAAGGGCTCTATGAATTCCTTCCAGCTCGCACAGGACATCATAATACCGTTGAGCAGTACCAACGCCTTCCCCTGACCATATGTTTCATAGTAAACGGTTTTACCCTCCATATTAAAAGTAGGCATAGTATTATTCTCTCTTTCTTTCGTGCCCATAAGGGCAATTTACACGATGGCTGCCCTTAAAGGGGCAGCCCACCGATTATTGTTATTTAACTGCACCCATAACCTCCTCAAGGGACATGATAGGGCTTACGTTCAGAAGGGCATAGTTGCCCGAAGCATCCTTTTCAAGGGAAATCTTGTTAAGCGCCAGAGAGGTGACTCCAAGGCGAGCTCCCTCTGCGAAGCTGATGGCTCCACCCATGGCAATCTTATATTCTCCTTCTTCCATAATCTTGGCAAAATTAGCGTAGTCAAGCCCCAGCCCTGCGGCATCCAGATTCTTCAGCGCCTGAACGAATATATCTCCTGCGATGTATCCTGCCATGGCAAAGGAGTTCAGAGCATATGTATTTCCGCTTTCTCCGTTTGCAAGTTCCCATGCTGACATTGCATTATAGAACGCAGTGTAATCAGCAAGTCCTTCCTGCGTTGTGGCATCAAGCCATGCAGTTGCGTATACCATGCGTTTTTCAGTGATGGCTCCGCTGTCAACCATTCCGCCCAGCGTTGCTGCAGATGCATTAACGTATGACGTTACAACATCTACATTATAGTTGTTATCGCGCATTGTATTCATCAGGGTGTTCAATGGTGCCTGGTTCATGCAGGCTATAACCACATCGCAGCCTGCGTTCTTTAAAACATTGACTGCCGCAGAGTAATCTGTCGCACCGGCTTCGACCTCCTGAATCGTAAGGCTTGCCGAAATTTCTTCGTTCTGGCGTTCCACACCTGCCAGCATTCCTTCTCCCGCATCGTCGGTGGTTGCAATCACACCGATTTTGGTTCCGCCAAGACCCATGCCTTCTGCTTCAGGAGCAGCAGCTCGAGCAAGGAGTACTCTGCCTTCAGCGCTGTAAATAGGCTGTACGGGATATATTACCGCATTATTTCCGGAAGCAGCTTCCTCATACAGATCGTCTATTCCCGTTGCCGCATATACCATAGGAACGCCTTTTTCCTTAAGATAATCAAGTGTAGCGCCCACAGTATTGGTTCCGAAATGACCGACTATTGCAAATACGCCGTCAGTTTCCACAAGCTGCTTCGTATATGTCATACCCTGCGCTCCGTCAAAACCGTCATCATAGTGTTTGAGAACGATTTTTTTACCCTGAAAGCCGCCGGCGTCATTGTATGCCTTAAATGCTGCTTCCAATCCGGCATTAAACGGTACGCCTACTGTGGCATATGCCCCGGTTGTCGCCGCTGTATTGCCGACGAGAATCTCGGTATCTGTTACTCCCTGTACGTCAACAAACGGTGTATACTCGCTTTGTCCGCCGTTTTCTTCTCCTCCGCCGCAACCTGACATAAATGTGCAGAGCATCGCCACGCTCAGCAGTACTACTAATAACTTTTTCATAATAAACTCCTTTCTTCTTCACAGAAAATGTATCATTTTTTATTCCCCAGATATGCCTCCACCAGGCGTTTGTCACCCAGCAACTGCTCAGCCGGCCCTTTCATGGAGATCTTCCCTAATTCCAGCACGCAACCGTAATCGGCAATTTTCAGCGCCGCAAGAGCATTTTGTTCCACCATGAGAATTGTGGTGCCCCCTGCACGGATTTCCTGAAGCGCAGCAAAAATCTCCTTTATAATTAACGGCGCAAGTCCCAAAGAGGGCTCGTCCAGAAGCAGCACCTTCGGGTCAGCCATCAGCGCCCGGGCAATGGCAAGCATCTGCTGCTCTCCGCCGGAAAGGGTTCCCGCCTGCTGTTTGCGCCTTTCCTTAAGAATCGGGAAAAGCTTCGTCACACGTTCGAGATTTCTATCGTAGTCCCTTCTGTTCTTAATACAGTAAGCGCCTGCCTTAAGATTCTCCTCCACCGTCAGTCCTGCAAAGATCAATCTTCCCTCCGGCGACATGTTGAGCCCCATGCGCGCCGTCTTAAAAGCTCTCTGTCCCAAAAGCTCGCTGCCGTCCAGGCATACGGAGCCGCAGGCTTTGACTGCTCCCGATATGGCGCGGAGGGTGGAGGTTTTTCCGGCGCCGTTTGCACCCAAAAGTGCTGTTATGGTACACTCTTCTACATCCAAGTCTATACCTTTGACAGCCTGAATAGGTCCATAATTTACTTGTAAATTTCTTACTTCAAGCAAAGCCATTTAATTCGCCTCCTCCTCGCTTTCACCTAAATATGCCTTCTGAACGTCAGGATTGTTCTGAATTTCCTCAGGGCTTCCTATTGCCAAAAGCTCACCGAAGGATATGGCACAGATAGTCTGACAAACATTCATTACAAGTCCCATATCATGCTCTACCAGCAGAATTGTACAGCCTAAAGTGTCTCGGATTCGCAGAATAAGCTCCGTAAGGGAAGCCGTCTCGGTATCGTTGAGACCTGCTGCCGGCTCATCTAAAATAATCAGCTGAGGATCGCACATAAGGGTTCGTGCAATCTCTATCTTCTTCAATATACCATATGGCAGACCCGCTGCAGTCCAGTCCTTGTAGTCGGAAAGCCCCATGAACTCCAGCACCTTCATAGCCTTTTCCTTAATTATGCGTTCCTGCTTCTTCAGCTGCGGCAAGTGCAGAGCCTGAGCCGCAAGCCCTAAGGTAAATCGGCTGTGGCCTGCTATAAGCAGATTCTCCAGCACTGAAACCTCCCGTATAACCTCTACATTCTGGAAGGTACGTACTATTCCCTGACATATGACGTTATGTACCGATTCATCCGTCAGAGATATAATCTCGCCGGCTTTATTTTCAAAAAGAAGAGTTCCCGACGTAGGTTTGTAAAACTGTGTGATGCAGTTAAACACCGTAGTTTTCCCTGCCCCGTTAGGACCGATAAGTCCGAAGATTTCTCCTTTTTTTACATCAAAAGATAAATTCTCTACGGCATGGACGCCGCCGAAATACATACACAGGTTCTGCACACTCAGCACAGTATCCTCAGGCATACTCAGACCGGTTTTGGAGACGGCTCCTTCGGCTTTTTTCAATGAGGCCTCCAGCTTCTTTATCTTGGCATCCTCATCTGCCGATATCTTCTCCTTTTTTGCCTGAGTTTCCCGACACCTTGACAGGCGGAAGTCCTCAACTCTGCCTAAAAGCGCCTTCTCCTCATCGGGTGGAATATCCACCTGCTCCTTCAGCTGCTCCTTCAGAGCTGCCTCAAGATGTGCTGTAAATTTTTCTCTGAGTCTTGCCTGTTTTTCTGCAAGCTCTTTGAGTCTGCTGTCCTGAATTTCTTTTTGTTCCGGATTTTTTGAAACGATGCGGGCGGCTTGGGATAAAGCCTCCTGCATTTCAAATTCCATATCGAAATCAAATTGCCTTAGCTTTGCTTGATAGACGGTTTCGTATACCAGCTCTTTCGGCATCCACTCCGGATGCTGCCGGTAAAGCTTTTCCCTTTCCTGAGCCTCGAAGGCCACCGCTTCTTTTTCCACCTGCTCATCTATGTCCTTAAGAAGGATATCCTTATATTCCTTTTCCATAGCAAGGCGGCTTTTGCATCTTTCCAGACGCATATACCTACGATCAGATTCTGCCATAAGCTTCTATCCTCCTCTCTACATTTTTCCTCAGCTTACTTTCCCTGTACTTGCGGGCAAGGTTGGATGCTATCTGAGCTATTCCTCCCGGGAAAAACATAACGATAAGAATAATCATCAGTCCCGTAAGCATTGTAATGAAGGCCGGGTTTTCAACAAAGAAGGCAATCTTGCTCAGCAATGTTGACTGAAGTCCATATATTATAAATACGCCAAAGGAGGTACCCCACAGTGATTTTGCACCTCCGATGACAACAGCTCCTAAGATGTTTAACGAGGTTGTCATGGCAAGTAACGTTGATGTGGATGTGGTCATGTTACGCAGATACATCATATACAGAAGTCCGGCAATGGCAGCATATATTGTGGATATTACAAAGGCCAGCACCCGGTACTTCATCAGGTTGATTCCCATGGCCTGTGCAGCAGATGAACTGTTTTTAACAGACAGCAGGGCTCTGCCCACAGGACTGTGTATTAAGTTTGAGGTAATCCACAGAAGGACTACGAATACCAGCAAAATCAGAAGATACACTTCATTTTCACCGATTTTGGCTCCAAGGATCTGTATTTTGGACATATCTATCTTTATACTTGATTTCAGCGAAATAAATGTGTTTCTCAAAATCTCCGACAGACCAAGGGTCAGAATTGCCAGATATATTCCCTCAATTCTGAGAGAGATGAAGCCAACCATAATTCCTGTGACGATAGCGACTGCAACTGTCACAATGAATGCCACCCCAAAAGTGTACCCATATTCCTGTACAAGGTAGAAGGCGATATAGGCGCCTATTCCCACAAAGCCGGCCGTTCCTAATGATGCCAGTCCGGAGTAGCCCATGAGCAGACAGAAACCGATGGCCATGATTGCATAAATCATGGTATTACCGATGGCAAAGACGAATGAGCTTGTCACCGCTCCGCCCTGCATGAGTATGTAGAAGGATATGAGGACAGCTGAAAAAACCAGATACTGGGTCAGGGGTATATGTAATGCCTTTCCAACACGCTCTTTTGCAGTAAGCTTTCGATGCTTTTCAAATACTATCCCAAGATAATCTTTTCTTAAATCAGTATTCATCATGGCTACACCTTCTTTACAACTTTCTTCCCGAACAGCCCCTGTGGCTTAATCAGGATCACAATCATAAGGAGCAGATAAACGATAACCAGCTGCCAGCGGCTGATATTATGAAATGCCGGAAAGTTGGCTAAGAAGCCGACACAATTGGTAATGACGGGGATAAGGATGGCGCCCACCACAGAGCCGTAGAATGTGGAGAAGCCACCAAGAATGCAGGCAAGAAAAGCATTGACCTGAATAATTGCCATGAATGACGCACTTATCATAGCTCCTCCTCCGGCGTACATAACCGCCGCAAGCACACCCAGTGCACAAGCAAGGGCCCATGAGATTGCCGTAATTACATGGGTATCGATTCCCATAAGCTCTGCCGTAAATTCGCTGGAAGCTGTGGTTCTTACACCAAGACCCCATTTGCTTACCTTCAGAAGAATGAAAATCGTGCCCAGCACCACAACAGTAATGGCCGTACATATAAGCGCATGCTTGGTAAACACTATCTCTCCGCCGAAAGCATTAATGACGATATTGGAATCCGTCCCTGCCTTTGTCGTATTATAGAAAGACTCAAAAGGTATGAATTCCGGATTGCCGAACACAAGGGGAGTTCCGCCGAAGAAAAGCGATACAAAACCCATTGTGATGATCTGCTTGCCAAGCTCGTTAATATAGCGTCCCTTGCGGAACACCAGCAAATCGATGAAAAGGCCGATTGCCACGCCTATGGCCATACCGATAAACACGCCGATATACACCGGTATTCCCCTATTATTCAGACAATCAGCAACAACATAGCATCCAAAAGCAGCTATCGATGCCTGCGCAAAATTAGCTGTGGTGGATGTCCGGAAAATAAGAGTCACAGCAAAGGCCGATAGGCATGTCACGCATATTCCCAATAGCGACCCGCAAACTGTGGACAAAAAAGCCGCAAACATATTTCCTCTCCTTTCTCTCGCTCGATGTGTGAATATATATTCACGTGAATGATAGTTCACCTATTTTGTACATATATTACACCATCTTTTCAGGAAAGTCAAGAAAATAACAAATAAATAATTTCAAAAAAATTGCAACAAAAAAGCTGCAGCGCATATTGGCTGCAGCAATGCTGTTTCTTTCGTCAGAAAAACGTCTTTACTTTTCTTTGCTTATTCCTGAAGTGAGAAGACTCCGCACGGCTTTTTCGATTTTTTTTAGCTGCTCAGGGCTTGCATCATTCTCCGCCAAAACCTTAAATCCAATAAAATTTCCTATACCCATCGAGATAAAGGACCACACGCATGGGTCGATATCCTCAGGCAATGCATGGCTGTATGCCAAAGCCGGCACATATCGCATAGCATACCTGTAATAGTACTCCAGAAATAGATTGCGGTCGATGTAAAGCGATTCAAAGATCAGGTTATAACACGCCGGATTTTCGTAGGCATAGCGTATAAATTCCATAATATACTGCACCTGGCGCTCGATTACGTCATCCTTGTATTGGCTGCACCTTTCATCAAGGTAATTCTGAAGGCGCTTTGCAAAGCAATTCATCACATACACATAAATCTGATACTTGCTTTCAAAGTAAATATAGAAACCTCCCACCGACAATCCTGCCTTTTGGGCAATATCCTTGATGGTAGTGTTGCGATAGCCCTGTTTGCTGAAACACTCCTCTGCCGCCTTGACAAGCCTGTCAAAGCTGCGTCTGCCCTCTTCCTTTTCGGGTATTGTAACTTTTATGTCTAATCTGTTTTCCATATCAGACCTTCCTCGGCTAAAAATGATTTATATATTATAACAATAAAAAATCATATTTGCAAGGTTTTGGCTTGCACATCTTGGGTTTTTTCTTGATCTGTATGCCGTACTTACTTTTATTTAATTTGCGGTCCATCCCCCGTCTATAGGAAGGGCAACACCCGTTATACTGTCAGCCTTATCGCTGCACAGGAAAGCAAATACCTCGGCTATTGTCTCAGGTTCAAGCATTTTTTTGACAGCTGCCTTTGAAAGCATGATGTCGGAGATAACCTGGTCTTCCGAAATGCCGTGAGCATCCGCCTGTGCGCTTATCTGTCCCTCCACCAGCGGCGTCATGACATAAGCCGGGCAGATGCAGTTGGCGGTAATCCCATATGGACCTCCCTCCATTGCAGCCGTCTTGGTCAGTCCGAACAGGCCGTGCTTTGCGGATACATAACAGGATTTGAATTCCGATGCCACCAGTCCGTGGATAGAACTCAAATTAATGATTCTGCCCCATCCTTTTTCCTTCATAGACGGCCAGCAGTATTTCATCAACAGGAAAGGAGCTGTAAGCATTAAGCTTATCATAAAGTCCCACTTATCCTCCGGAAATTTGTCTATTTCACATACATGCTGAATCCCTGCCACATTGCCGAGGATGTCCACTTCCCCATATTCACTTACTGCCATATCAACTATATCCCTGCATCCCTGTCTGGTGCTGAGATCTGACGCCATACCTATGCAGCCGAGTTCCTTGCAGACCTTCTCTACCCCTTCTTTATTTACATCTGCTATTACAACTTTGCATCCTTCTTCGGTCATTTTCTTAGCAATAGCATACCCTATGCCGCTGGCGGCACCGGTAATTAAAGCAACTTTATCCTTTAACATAGTACACCTCCGTTACCAAATCATATTCTTTTCGGCTTCCTCAAGGAGCCACTGCCGGAAATCAGGATGAGCAATCTTAACCAGCTCCTGAACCCGCTCTTCTATGGTCTTGGCCCTGAGCCAGGCAATTCCATACTCCGTAACAACATAGTCCACATCGTTTCTGGAGGTAGTAACCGCAGCTCCCGGTGTGAGGAAAGGCACGATCTTCGAGCGCAGTACCTCCTTGCCGTTTTCATCCTTAGCTACATAGGTTGAATGCATTGCCACGATTGACTTTCCTCCCGGTGACATTTGGGAGCCCT
This sequence comes from uncultured Clostridia bacterium, assembly GCA_945644815.1. Classification (GTDB taxonomy): domain Bacteria; phylum Bacillota; class Clostridia; order Peptostreptococcales; family Anaerovoracaceae; genus SUG1106. Next base: position 3,435 of record CALZFA010000036.1, on the reverse strand, counting down.
GAATTGTCTCCGCCTGACCGCCCGAGCCGGAAAACTGTCTCACACCTGTGGACTCCGATGCGCACTGTCCCGTCAGATCCATTTCCAGTGTCGCGTTGATGGAAACGAATTTGTTGTTTCTACCTATGGTATATGGGTCATTGGCATAGGTACTGGACTTGAACTGAACCGTTGGATTGTTATTGATGTAATCGTAAAGCCTCTGGCTTCCCACTGTGAATGCACAGATGCAGTAACCGTCGTTGAAGCCCTTTTGCGTATTATCCACAGCTCCGCATTCAATGAGGTCAATCATGGTTTCCGTGAACATTTCCGTATGAATGCCCAGGTGTTTCTTTTTCTTAAGCTCGTTTGCCACTGCGTTAGGTATGTTGCCTATGCCAAGCTGAATTGTGGAGCCGTCTTCTACAAGTGTGGCCACCTTCTTTCCTATAATGGCATCAATTTCCGTATAGGGTGCTATATTGGCCTTTGGAATGGGGCAGTCCGATTCCACAAAGCCCGCTACCTGTGAAATGTGAACCATGGTATCTCCAAATGTTCTCGGATAGTTAGGATTCACCTCCAAAAGCACCAGCGCTCCGTTTTTAATTACATCCATCTCATAAATGGAGCTTATCGACAATGAAAAATATCCATGCTCGTCCATAGGAGATACCGTTGTCATCAGTACAGGACGGCGCTTTTCATATCGAATGCGGTCAAAGGTCTTTCTAAGAATGCTTGTTGAATGCTGTGGTACCGCGCTTATCAATCCTTCTTCACTGGATTTGCGCAATGCTGAGGTATAGAACCATCCGTGGTGCTTCATCACCTTTTTCATTTCCGGGTCATGAAAGAAGGGAAAATCTCCCGTCGGTACGCAGCTCTGTAAAATGATATTTTTTACCCCCGTTTTTTTCAGGTACTGCATATTGTTCATTATTTTTTGAGGCATAGAGGCTGCCATAGGTGTGAAGATAAAATCATTATCCTCAATTAAGTCCAGAAGCTGCTCCACCTTCATCTTCTTCACTTCATATTCTTTACTGTAATCACGCATTTTCTAATTCTCCTTCCCAACAAGTATGTCTCAATATTAACAATGTCCTCTCCTTGTGTAAAATTAAAAAAAATCATCAGGCTATAGCTTTTTTGCATAACAAAAACCGACACCCTGAATTCCTTCAGTCGGTATCGGTTCATTGCTGAATTATGCGTTATTATGTTATTCGCCACGGCCCTTTCTTTGGCAAATGTTCCAGAAGCATTCCATAGGAACGGTCATATGTCTGCCCTTTTTCCTGACCAGAGCCAGAGTCCACTCAAATGTAGGGTTCTCAAGATGTATTCGGTGAATTCTCAAACTGCCGAATTTATCAACCAACGGCTTTGGCAGGATGCTTATGCCTTGTCCGTTTGACACCATTTCAAGAATAAACTCCCATTGGTCACTTTCAAAATCGAAACGGGGTTCAATTCCGGCTTCGCGGAATTTGCTGCTGACAACATCGTTGTAGGAATATCCTTTACCTACCATTAATATTTTCTCATCCCTTATTTCCTCAAAGGAAACGTTCCTTCGCCTCCCCAGCCTGTGATTTTTCTGCACTACCAGCACAGCTTCGGAAAGGACGACGGGCAGCATTTCAATGCCATCAACCTCCTCAGGATTTATCATCACAGTCAGGTCAAGCCGTTCGTCCATGAGCATCTCTATTCCCTGTCTGGTGGTAACCTCTTCAATCTGAAGGTTTACCTCCGGATATTTTTCTCTGAATGCATAAATGGCCGAGTAAAAGTACATTGCCCCCGTGGTAGGTGTAATTCCCAGCTTAAGTGTGCCGTCGGAGTTTTCCAGTCTGCTCATCATCTCACGGGTTTTGCTGCTGAAAATCCCCAGCAACTCTTTGGCGTAGTCATAAAACACCTGACCGTCTTTCGTCAGCTGTAAATCCTTGGCGTCCCGGTCTATTAAAATCGTGCCCAGCTCCTTTTCAATGTTCTGAACAGTTCTGCTCAAGGTGGGCTGGCTTACAAATATTTTGTTTGCAGCTTTGGTAAAGTTTCCTTCACCAACAATTTCAACAAAATACTCCAGTTGGGTTAAGGTCATAGGAGTTCCTCCGTTTGCACTTGCGGCTAGTCCAGCTCAACCATCTGGAACTTCTTCTTGCCCTTCTGAATGAGCAGCTTGCCGTCCTCGTCGAACATATCAACGGTAACTTTAAGCTTGCCGTCTGTAACCTTGTTTCCGGCAACAGTCAGGCCGCCCTGCTCGATGGTTCTGAAACCTTCGCTGGTGTTAGGCACCAGTCCCAGTTCCTTAATGAGGGTGACAATTCCTTTTCCTTCGCCTTCGAACTCGCTGCGAGGCATTTTCTTAGTTGGAACGTTGTCCATGGAACCGCCGCCTGCAAACGCTGCACGTGCGCCGTCCAGAGCCTTCTTGGCCTCTTCTTCGCCGTGAACAAGCTTGGTAACCTCATAAGCCAGAATTTCCTTAGCCTTGTTGATTTCGGCGCCTTCAAGAGATGAAAGCCTTTCAACCTCCTCCATAGGCAGGAAGGTAAGCATCCTCAGACACTTGTTCACATCGGCATCTGCTACATTTCTCCAATACTGGAAAAACTCATACGGGCTTGTCTTTTCAGGACTGAGCCATAAAGCTCCCTTGGCGGTTTTTCCCATCTTCTTGCCTTCAGAGTTAGTCAACAGGGAGAAGGTCATACCGTAAACCTCTTTGCCGGTCTTTTTTCTGGTCAGGTCCACACCGCCGATGATGTTAGACCACTGGTCGTTTCCACCGAACTGAATCTTCACATCAAAGTCACGAGCCATTACCATAAAGTCGTAGCTCTGCATGAGCATATAGTTAAGCTCAAACATTGTCAGTCCGCCTTCACGATCCATTCTCTGTTTGAAGCATTCTGCGCGAAGCATTGTGTTGATATTAAACAGTGAACCTATCTCTCTAAGAAAATCAATGTAGTTAAGAGGTCTTAACCAGCGAGCATTGTTTACGGCTACGGCCTTGCCCGGCTCCGGCTTTTTGTTTTCGTGGCCCGGTTCATAAACGCCGTTGTTGCCTTCGTATTTCCATTCCTCGTCGAAATCCAGGAACTGGTCGAAAAGCTTCTTGAACTGCTCGCAGTTATGCTCGATTGTTTCTATGGACATAACCTGACGCATATCTGTTCTGCCGGACGGGTCTCCAACCATGCCTGTACCGCCGCCGATGAGAACTACCGGTGTATGTCCGAATTTCTGCATGTACATCATGATGATAACCTGCATGAAGTGTCCTACATGCAGACAGTCAGCGGTCGGGTCGAAACCGATGTAGAACTTTACCTTTTCGTTCTGCAAAAGTTCACGAACCTTATCCTCGTCGGTGCACTGTTCTATAAATCCTCTTTCCTTCAGGACATCGTAAACATTGTCGTACTTGCTTAC
>CALZFA010000035.1 GCA_945644815.1 uncultured Clostridia bacterium | reverse complement strand
GGCAAAGCAGTATCTGCAGCCATGCTCGCATCCACGATAAATATTCAGATCCCATCTATAGGGGAATCTGCCCTTTACCCGGTTTGCTGCGGTCTTGCAGCGGACGGTGATATGCTGTTCATTGGTGCGTGTATCCTGTGTCATTATATTACCTTAACGTTACAGTTCAATTACAAATCCGCAGCTGAGCTGGTGCACCATGTCACCCAGCTCCTCTTTCAGGACATCAAATGCCTTACCGCCTGTGCAGTGTCCGGTATAAACCTGCTGTATTCCAGTTGCCTTGATGCTGCGAGCCAGCTGCCTTATTTCATCTGTCTTTCTCGTATAGAGGTGGAAGCCGCCGATGATTGCCTTTATCTTTTCACCCGGCCAAGCCTCATGAACCTCCCTGATTATATTGTCAGCACCACCGTGAGAACAGCTATTAAATATTACAAGGCCGTTCACAGTTTCAAACACGAGGCTCTGTTCGTGGGAAAAATCGTCGGGTCTCCACCTTCTGTCGCCGCGCCTGCCATTGCTGTCAGTTTTAGGAACGACGCATCTGCAATCGTCACGAAGATACATATGATTTCTCTTTCCTACAGCTTCAAGACCCGGCGTTGTGTGCGGCAGCAGCCATACTCCCGGACAAATCTGAAATTTCCCCTCAGCAAATCTGATTCGCTCACCGGCTTCCCGCAGAATTCCCCGAGGTATTCCTATATATTTGCTGAAAACCCAGAACTTTTCATAGCAGTTTTCGCCTGCAGCCTTCTGCAGATAAAAAGGTGCCCTGTCGTTGACGGCAAAGAAAGATTTCATGCCATCTGCATGATCAAAATGTGCATGGGAAAGCACTGCAAAATCTACCTTCGCAAGATCAAGACCAAGCTGCTCGGCATTTTTAACAAAAAGGTCAGAAGCCCCTGTATCCAGAAGCACTGTCTTGTCGTCATACTCTATATATACGCACAGCCCCCATTCACCGTTCAGACCGCACCCTTTAATATTATCTACCAGAACTGTCGCTTTCATTTCTACCTCACCTTTTCACCGAATGCCACTCCTGCGGCCAGAGGACAGGGCCGCCCCATCCGCTTGAGAAAATCGCACTCATCAAAACACTTTTTGCCCTTCTTAGTAATTACATATCTTTCTCCGCCGATGTCAACAGCCGCACCTTCCCCAAAAGAGCGAAGATTATCCACGATGAAATCTGCGCGGAATCTTTTTAAACACAGTCCTTCATCCGAAGCCCCCTCAAGCCAGCTGGCAGTCTCTGTATCTATAAAGGAAATTTCAAAACCTGCTGCCACAGCTTATACCTCCACAATCTGAAAATCATTGGTCAGTAAATCAACAAAGAGCATTTTTCTCATAAGAGTATCCTCCATCCCCAGCATTACTTTCAATGCCTCACTGACCTGAACAGATGCAACCATGGCCGGAGAAAAAGAAGGATTGCCCAATTCCTCCGACACACTGCAGCCGTCCCCGTATATGAGACTCAGCGTGTTATTTCCCGGGAAAACAGCAGTAACCTGTCCAAACCAGCCTGCTATGGCTCCGTGTATCATAGGAATCTCCTGAATGCGGCATATTTTTTCCAGAAGCAGCTTGGCACGGGGGCTGTCCAGTGCATCGATGACCACATCACATCCCTTCAGTATTCCCTCTGCATTTTCTTCTGTAAGATTGCAGGAGAAAGCCTCTGCCTTGACCTCAGAATTTATTGAATTTATTCTTTCTGCCGCCGCCCGGGCTTTGGGCATCCCGATAATTGCCTCGGTACACAGAAGCTGTCTGTTGAGATTGGTTTCATCAAAAACATCTCCGTCGCATACTGTGATATGTCCGACACCCGCTCTGGCAAGCATTTCTGCCGCATAGCCTCCCAGACCTCCGCAGCCGATTATCGCAGCTTTCTTTGATGCCAGCTCTTCCTGCTGATTCCGGGAAAAAATCCTGTTTCTCTCGTAGCGTCTTTCTAATTTCATAATTTCGTCTCCACATAAATCGCCCTGTATCAGTCTGAGCCGCACTCACCGCCTGTTCCAAGCATTATATCCAGACCGTGACTAAGAGCAGGCATTATAAAGCCCAGATTTTCTCTTACAGCTTTAGGGCTGCCGGGAAGGTTTATAATCAGGGTACTTCCCCGCATTACCGATACGCCTCTGGAAAGCATGGCCTTTGGAGTGATTTCAAAGGACCTGGCTCTCATATACTCCGCAATACCGGGAATCTGTCTGTGAGCCACGGCCAGAGTGGCCTCCGGCGTATTATCTCTTGCGGAAAGTCCTGTGCCTCCTGTGGTCAATATAAGGTTAAGCTTTAAATCATCGCAAAGGCGCAGCAATTCTTTTTCCAGCTCTTCCCTGTTATCAGAAAGCAGTATCTGTTCCTCAATTTTAAACCGCCCGTCTGCCTCCAGTATTTCTCTTATGGCAGGACCGCTTTTGTCTTCACGCTGTCCCTTTGAGCCTTTATCGCTGAGGGTAATAATTCCAACCGTATACTTCATTTCAAACCTCTCTTACGAAATGACCGCTTTTGCCGCCGGATTTTTCAATAAGGCGGATTTCACCTATTTCCATGGTTTTATCCATGGCCTTGCACATATCGTATACTGTGAGAAGCGCCGACGAAACTCCTGTCAGAGCTTCCATTTCCACGCCTGTTTTGCCCGTGCAGCGCACAGTGCAGAGACATTTTATTTCATAATTATTTTCATCAAGCTCCCATTCTATGGTGCAGCCGGTGAGAGGCAGGACATGGCACATAGGTATCAGCTCCCATGTTTTCTTTGCCCCTGCAATACCCGCTGTAGCAGCCACCGTCAGGACGTCGCCTTTTGAGACGCTCTTATTTGCCACAGCCTCAAAGACCTGACAGGATACCTTGATTTTTCCTGCTGCTATGGCTATTCTGTCCGTATTCTCCTTGGCGGTCACATCCACCATGAGGGCATTGCCGTTTTCATCAAAATGTGTGAAATCCATAACTATAATCCCTTTATAAATTCAATGGCCTTCAGAATAACTTCCTCCCCTGTTTGTCCGTCAGGTCCTCCGTTATGTATTTCGTGATAATATCCCGGCCACTCGATCATAGTGAAATATTCAGGATCCTGAAACTTGGCAAAACAGCGGCTTCCCTCAATATCGCATATTTTATCGCCGGTGCCGTGCATAAGGAGACAAGAGATATTCTTTGCCCTGCCGTTATCCTCGTTTTCGCCCTTCTCAAGAGCAGTGCCGATTGTAAAGCCTTCATACGCACAGAGCATTGATACCTTGGAATGTACCTTCGGATCGTCCTTGTAAGGTCTCACATACTCAACATTGCCCAGCTGTTCTTCGGGAAAAGCCTGGCTGATTGTCATCTGAGGCATAAGCTTTGAAAGCAGTTTTACCGTCTGAAACAGAACTCCCGTAACGGGGCGTACCAGTCTTATCCATGGTGCTGAGATTATGTATCCGCAAGGCACGTCATTGTGCCCTCCCCTTGCACGATAGTCCAGTGTAATATTGCCGCCCATGCTGTGTCCGTACATAACTACAGGCGCATCCGGATAAAGTTTCTGCGCATACTCAATAAGTGCATCTACATCCTTTAGAACCTCTTCTCTCGGTGCACAATGGCCTCGTTTTCCTTCGGTCTGTCCGTGGCCTCTCAGGTCCATGGAAACAACTGCAATTCCTTCTTTGCCGAAGTAATCTGCCATTCTCGCAAATCTTCCCGCATGCTCCCCTATTCCATGGATAAGCACTACCACTTTTTCAGGGTTTTCGCAGGGATAATGATAACCTGTAATCCTGAAATTTCTTCCCTCAAGTTCAAAATTCTGATACATTTTTTCTCCTTTCCCGAGCTGCAAATTATGCAAAACGCCAATTATCCACATATTTTCAAAATAATACTATTTTTTTCACTTTTTACCATTTAGTTCTTTGTTTTTTTCTATCTATGTGCTATCATTTTTTTACATTCTTAGAGGTAGACTGAAAAATCAAACTAACCAGGAGGAACACACTATGAAAAAAAGTCATTGCTGCTCCCTTTGCGGGAACATCTACCACAACATTGTGTTTAAAGGAGGCTATGTTTGCGAGGACTGCATTGATTTGATCAGATCCGCCAACTAGGAATCACCGGCGTTTAAATCGAATATAGCGTTTTAAATCTTTTGGTTTATAAACACTTTCCCTAATCCAAATTTTTATCAATAAACTCAGCAGTCTTTAGCCGGGGAGGAATTACCTCCCTTTTCGCTTTTCCTTATTTTTCAGCACACGTTCCTCATGCTTCTGCCGGTTGATTCGCTTTCTTGTTTTTGGCTTCATGACAGAATATCCGAATCTGCCTAAAGGCGATTTTTTAAGTCCGAAGTACTCACCATGTACATAAGCTATAAGTCCTGCGGCGGACATATCGATTTTGCCTTTCCCGTCAACTATTTCGTCGTCTGCATGCACAGTCACAATTTCTGCGACAAACATGTCATGGGTAGGATAGCTTTTTATCTCCAGCACACGGCACTCAAGGTTTATTGGTGCTTCTTTAATCATCGGACAATTTACCACATCGGCTTTCTCCGGTGTCAGGCTCATTTCCTTAAATTTATCCACATCCCGGCCCGATTTGACTCCGCAATAATCAGCTGCAAATGACAGTTTCTCTGTGGTCAGATTGATGACAAATTCGCCCGTTTCTTCAATAATATGATGAGAGTGCCTTGACTTTCTCACCGATATATAGGTTATGGGCGGATCAGAATTAACAATACCGGTCCAGGCTATGGTTATAATGTTTTTTTCGTGGCCGTCTCCGCAGGAAACCATTACTGCCGGCACAGGGCTGAGCAATGTGCCCGGTTTAAAAGATTTTTTCATTTTACGCTCCTTCTAAGCTTTTCCAATACCTGTTCAAATTCCTCCGGCAGAGGGCTTGAAAACTCCATATACTCTCCCGTAGACGGGTGCACGAAGCCCAGAACCCCCGCATGGAGCAGCTGACCCTTATCAAAAAGTGTCTGCTTTTTAGGTCCGTAGAGCAAATCACCTACCAGAGGATGATTGATATATGCCATATGGACACGAATCTGATGAGTCCTGCCGGTTTCGAGACTTGCCTCAATCAGTGTGTATCTGCCGAAACGTTCCATAACCCGCCAGTGGGTAACAGCTCTCCTGGAATTCTCACTGACCACCGCACGGCGAAGCCTGTTTCGCGGGTCGCGGCCAATGGGTGCATCCACAGTTCCCTCATCTTCACTGAAATTGTTGTAAACAAGAGCCATATATTTTCGCGTTATGGAATGTTCTGCAAGCTGACGGGAAAGGGACTCGTGAGACCTGTTGTTCTTTGCAATCATAAGCAAGCCGCTTGTATCCTTGTCTATTCTGTGTACTATCCCCGGTCTGATTACCCCGTTTATGGAGGAAAGCCTGTCCTTGCAGTGATACATCACTGCATTGACCAGGGTACCCGTATAGTTGCCCACCGCGGGATGAACTACCATGCCCCTTGGCTTGTTGACTATCAGCAGGTCCCGGTCTTCGTATACAATGTCCAGAGGAATGTTTTCCTCTTCAATTGTCAGCTTCTCCGGCTCCGGAAGAACAATCTCCACCACATCGTTTTCGGACACCTTATATTTTTTGCTTCTGCACAGTGAGCCGTTTACAGTGAGACTGCCCCCCTCAATCAGTTTCTGGATAAAGCTTCTTGATGTTTCCGATAAAAGCAAAGAAAGCACTAAGTCAATTCTAGTGCTTTGAGTTTCTTTGTCTATTATGAATGTGTATTTTTCCTGCTGATTCATAATCTCCCGCCTCCTACGCCTTAAGTATTCTCATCGGGTTTATCGAAAAAAAACATATACAGGATTAAAAATCCGCAGCCTGTGCATATAGCAATATCCGCTATATTAAATACCGGAAAAAAATGTATATCAAACATATCTGTCACAAAACCGTTCACAGCTCTGTCCAGAAGATTACCCACTCCTCCGGATATTATCAACTCCAGAGACAGGAGCAGAGTCCAGTGATCGTTCTTGTGCCTTTCCATATACCATGCAGCCAGACATAAAGCCACAAAGGTAACTGTCATAATCATAGGTCCGCGCCCTGTAAACAGGCTAAAAGCCGCCCCTCTGTTCTGCACGTATGTTATGCTGAAAATGCCGTCGATAACGGGAATGGTCTGTCCGCAGTACATAGTACATCTGACCAGAAGCTTCACCAGATAATCAATCAGCAGTACTCCCAAAATAACCAAATACCTTACTTTTTTCATCTGATATTCACCATAGTTTTAGTCAAATCTACAGAAGGTTCCTGACCATCCTTTCCGCGCTCCTCAGGTGATACAATCTGAGAAACCTCATTAACATCCGTAAGGGATGCCGGCAGAAAATCCTTTTCAAAATCAGCCAGAAAATCAGAAACACCGAAGTCTACTCTTTCAAGCTCAGCTTCCAGCATCTTTTTGTACCTTTCCTTCAGAGATTCCACCCTGTCCTTAAGACGGTTTCCCTCATCAGTATATCTGGCTATGGACTCCTTTGCCTCTCTGGTTATGAGGTCGGCTTCCATCTCTGCGTTTTTAAGAAGAATCTCGGCCCTCCTCTCTGCACTGGCCGCGATGTCATTCATCAGCGATTTGGCTGCTTCCAGTGTTTCGTAAACCGAAGTTTCGGTAGACATGTGTTTGTCAACCTGAACATGAACTTTACCCAGTTCCTCTTTAAGCTGTCTGTTCTCACGAATGAGCTTTTCCATGTCAAGAATGATTAAATCAAGAAATTCATCCACTTCCTCTTCGTTATAACCCTTTTTGGCTTTAGAAAATTCCTTGTTTTCAATATCTGTAGGTGTAATCATACTCTATTTCCTCCAAAAATTGTTCTGTTAGAAAATCACATATATTAATCTGACAAGCAAGTTTGTAACGGCCTGTAAAAGTATCAGGGCCAAAAACAGTGAAAAGTCAAACATGCCTGTATTGAATCTTGCAAGCAGTTTGCGGCAAGGTGCCACAAAAGGCTCCGTAAAACGTATAAGCACACCGTAAATCTTCCCTAAAGGACTATAGGGATCCTGGGCAAACCAGCTGAGCAGTGCTCTTATTATCATTGCCGCACTTATTATCTCGGCAAACATATAGATGGCATAGACCAATACTTGTGCCATTAAAACCTCCTATCTCCACGGACTTTTGTTTCCGCCGAACTCAAATCCTCTTTCATCCTGATTGGCTGCAATGTCAACGCTCTCCGGAGCAAAAATAAAGATGTTGTTTGCAACCTTCTGAACGTTCCCGTTGAGCGCATATGTAGCCCCGCTTAAGAAATCGAATATTTTCTTTGCTGTTTCTGTTTCAATTTTTTCCAGGTTGATTATAACCGGCCTTCTTCCCTTAAGGCTATCCACCAGCTTAGGGCATTCATCAAAGCTCTTAGGCTCGATTACAACAAGCTTAAAAGCGTTGGTACCCGCAATTGAAACCCGCTTTTCCATAGGAATCGCCTTTACCTGTTCCGCTCCCTTGGACTGAAATCCCCCCGAAGTCTTTCTTTCTTCTCTGCGTATTTCTTCCTTGGCAGAATTCAGCTCATCCTCGGTAAAATCATCATTTATCTCTTCAATTCCCACCAGTTTCTTAAATGCATCTGAAAATCCCATATTATCCTCCTGTATTTTTGTATTTTTTATTCACCTATTCACCCTGTTTTTTTGAATAATCTCTGGCGCCGAAAATCATGGTGCCGACTCTTATCAGATTCGAGCCCGCTTCTATAGCCACCTCGAAATCGTTTGACATTCCCATAGAAAGGTATTTAAAGTCCAGATTAGGATGATCAATGCGGCCATACTCGTCATAGAGCTTCTTCACCTCTTCAAAGTAGATTCCTGCATCTTCCGGATTATCCTCAAAAGGCGCAATACACATCAGTCCTCTGATGCGGACATTGGGACATCTTGTCAGAATGTCCTGAATCATCTGCCCCGTTTCTTCGGTTGTAATTCCGAACTTGCTTTCCTCCATAGCCGAATTCACCTGAATCAGTATATCCATGGTGAGCCCGTGCTGTGCGGCTCTCTTATCTATTTCTTCTGCAAGCTTAAGGGAATCCACCGAATGAATCATGGAAACTTTATCGATAATGTACTTCACTTTATTGGTCTGGAGATGTCCGATAAGGTGCCACCTTACAGGCTTGACTCTGTCATACTTGCTCATTATCTCCTGAACCTTATTTTCACCGATATCGGTGATACCGCAGTCAATAGCTTCGTTTATCTCATCCACATCATGCAGTTTGGTCACGGCTACCAGAAGAACATCGTCTCCGGTTCTTCCGCTCTTTTGTGCAGCCTGCGCCTTAAGCCGTTTCACATATTCTATATTCTCTTTAATCGGCATTTCATTCACTTCCTTTTGTTTCCTGTGCCGTGTCCGGCTTTTTTAATATCTCGTCGTAGTTTTCTACGGTGGCGGTCTTCTGGCCCGCATCGTTTGTAAAATAATCTTTTTCCACCACGGTCTTTTCTCCGTCGCTTAAAAGAATTTTAACAGGTACAAAGGTGGCTCTGTCCACACGTTTGCTCATAACATAAACACCCTTTACCCCGTTTTCTTCTGTAATACTGTCAGAATAAAGGATTATTCCGTTTCTGCTTGCTCTTATGAGTCTGCATGTGCCGGTCCTTATCCGGTCAAACTTTTCGTAGTAACGGTCACAGGAAAGTATTACCCGGTTCTTTTCTCCCTGGACATCATTGTTTACAACCTTCATTTTTAGCTGTGTGCCGTCGCTGAATTCCGTTGTGATGTTTTTTCCCGGATCATAGCCTTCTGCATCGTCCGCCTCAAGCCAGCACACCAGATACCACTGCTTGTTGTCAATTATCTTATATACGGGAGTTCCTGATGCTGCCGATTTGTCTTCGCATTCTTTGACCTCATACTGATCTGCTTCTTTTTTTAATTTCTTCAAAGTGCTGTAAGACATGGTCTGCATATTATCAGGAGTATAAACCGCCTCCAGGCCGTCGTAGTAATAACTCACAATTCCCTGCTGCTCTGAATGGTACTGAGTTCCGCCCACAGTGGCAATATGGCTGTCTTTTAGCATAAGTTCGCCCTGGGAAGCTGCTCTTGTAACCGCTCCGCTGCTGTCTGCGGTATATACCGTTTCATCTCTTACGACCACAAAGCTGCTGTCCGCACTTATCTCCAGAAGGCCATACTCCGCCGTATAGGTTTTAAGGAATATCCCCGATACCTGCGGAACTATATATATTATGACATACAAGGCCGCAAAAAAAACCACATATGCCAGTATCATCACTTTCAGTCTGTTTTTCTTCGTCTTCATCATTTTAATAATACCACAAAATATTGTGGGTTACAATAACTCTCCTAAGGTTTTCCCACTAACTCGTCAAGTATTTTTTTCTCATCCTTGGACAGTTTTTTTTCTTTGGCAAGATAGGCCTCCCAGAGGTCCGGTCTTCTCGTCTTTGTCAGCTCCATGGAGTTTCTCAGCTGCCAAAGGTGTATCAGTTTATGGTTGCCGTTGTAGAGGATTTCCGGTACCTCCAGGTCCTCGTATATACGCGGCTTGGTGTACTGATCATATTCAAGAAGACCTGAGTATATAGACTCATCGGCGGCAGATTCACCGGACCCAAGCACATCAGGCACAAACCTTGAAACAGCGTCAATCATAACCATGGCCGCCAGTTCTCCTCCGGTGAGAATATAGTCTCCTATGGAAACTTCCTCCATATTCCAGTAATCAAGGACACGCTGGTCCACCCCTTCGTAGTGTCCGCAGAGAATCACCATCTCATCAAGACCGGCCAGCTCTTCTATTTTAGCCTGATCCAGCACCTTTCCGCGTGGGGACATATACATGATCTTCTTTTCCTCTGCACCTATGGATCTGAGTGCATCAAAAATAGGCTGGCAGAACATCACCATTCCCACGCCTCCTCCGTAAGGAGTGTCGTCGGCCTTGTTATGCTTATCCTTGCTGAAATCCCTTATATTTATCACATTAAAGTCAAGTATCCCCTTTTCCCCGGCTCTGCCCAGTATGCTGCTCTTTGTTACAGCATCAAACATTTCGGGAAAAAGTGTCAAAACATTTATCTTCATATTCTTTTCTCTTTTTTTCTCCTGAACTGAGCACTATGCCTCTAAGGCACCGTCCGTAAAACCCGGTATCAGACTCACGATTACAGTTTTTTCTTCAATATTGATTTCCTTTACAAATTCACCTACGGCAGGAATTAGTACTTCCTTGCCTGTCTTGGTTTTTACCTGATATATATCCTGCGCCGTATTCTGCAGCACATCGGTTATGATTCCGATTTCTTCTTCATTCTCCGTGTTTCCGGATCTGTTTACGACACGGCAGCCAATAAGGTCTCTGATATAAAAAGTATCCTCCGGAAGCTCCCTTAAATCGGCTTCAGTGATATACACGTCGCAATCCTTCAAGGCCTCGGCAGCATTTCTGTCATTCACCCCTTTAAGCTTGAGAATAGCCATATCCTTCTGATAGCGAACACCCTCAATTTCGTAGCTCTCCATGGCATGCTTTTTTGCGGCGTTTCTCTCCACCAGAATTTCCTCAAGCTCCTCAAACCTTTCCTTGTAGTCCGAATAGTGATACACTTTCACCTCGCCGCGCAGTGCTACGGCATTTACAATTTTACCAATCTTTATCTTTTCCACTGATTTTTCCCCCGGCTGTTTTTTCAGAATATATATACAAGGCACATGACCTTTTCAGTAATCATGTGCCTGTTCAAATCGCAATTCAACCATTATTCTTTAATGATTTCTACTGTCACCTTTTTATTCTCTCTGATGGCCGCAGCCTTAACAACGGTACGCAGTGCCTTTGCGATTCTGCCCTGCTTACCGATGACCTTACCCATATCGTCAGGAGCAACCCGAAGCTCAATAACTGTGCCCTGGCGTCCGTCTGTTTCTGTTACAACGACTTCCTCGGGGCTGTCCACAAGTGACTTTGCAATTGCTTCAACCAACTTAGTCATTAGTTTTCACCGCTTCCTTATTATTCGATAATTCCAGATTTTTTAAATAAAGCTTTAACAGTTTCTGTAGGCTGAGCACCGTTTGCAATCCACTTCTTTGCCTTTTCTGCGTCGATTTTGATTTCCTTAGGCTCTGTCATAGGGTTGTAGTAGCCTACTTCTTCGATGAACTTACCATCACGAGGTGCTCTTGAATCTGCAACTACCACTCTGTAAAACGGCTGCTTGTGTGCGCCCATTCTCTTTAATCTGATCTTAACCATTTTTAAAATTCCTCCTTAAAATAATCCTTTTAATCTTTTATTTTTTTTCATAAAGTTAGGATTGCTGAATTGTTTCATCAGCTTTTTTGCGTCCTCATACTTTTTGATTAAACTGTTTATTTTGCTTACAGGCTGACCGGAGCCTGCAGCAATTCTCTTTCTCCTGCTTGCGTTAAGCAGTGAAGGATTCCGTCTTTCCTCCGGCGTCATGGAGTATATGATCGCCTCCATCTGGCGGAACTCCCTTTCGCTCTTTTCTATTTCATCGTCACCGACAGCCTTTGAGTTCATGCCCGGCAGCATTTCCAGCATCTTGCCGATACCGCCCATATTCCGGACTTCGCCCATCTGATCCAGAAAATCCTCCAGAGTGAATTCGTTTTTGCGAAGCTTCTTCTCCAGCTTGGCAGCCTTCTCCTCGTCGTAACTTTCCTGAGCCTTTTCGATGAGTGAAAGCATGTCGCCCATGCCCAGTATCCTGCTTGCCATTCTTTCCGGGTGGAAAGGCTCCAGAGCATCCATCTTTTCGCCCATACCGATGAACTTTACAGGCTTTCCTGTAACCTTCTTTGCAGAAAGGGCCGCGCCTCCTCGTGAGTCGCCGTCCATTTTAGTCATTATGATGCCGTCAATGCCCAGCTTTTCGTTAAAACCTTCCGCGGCATTTACAGCATCCTGACCCGTGAGAGCGTCTACAACCAGCAGAATCTCATGAGGCTTGACGGTCTTCTTGACTCTTACAAGCTCCTCCATAAGCTCTTCATCTATCTGCAGCCGACCTGCCGTATCGACAATGAGTACATCGAGACCCTTCTTTTCGGCTTCATTGCGTGCCTTAAGAGCGATATCCTCGGCCACTCTGTTTTCTCTGTCTGCAAATACGGGCACATCTACGCTTCTGCCCACAACCTCAAGCTGATCGATAGCTGCCGGTCTGTATATGTCACAGGCTGCCAGCATGGGCTTTTTGCCGTTTTTCTTAAGGTAAGCGGCCAACTTGCCGCAGGTGGTGGTCTTACCTGTACCCTGAAGACCTACCATCATCAGAACCGTAAAGCCGCTTGGCGAATAGGTCAGTTTGCTGTTGGTTCCTCCCATAAGCTCCACAAGCCGGTCGTTTACAATTTTGATGACCTGCTGTCCGGGAGTGAGGCTCTCCAAAACCTCTGAGCCCATGGCCTTTTCCTTGACCTGAGCCACGAACTCCTTTACAACCCTGAAGTTTACATCGGCTTCAAGGAGGGCCAGCTTGACCTCACGCATGGCCTCGTTGATGTCGGTCTCCGTAAGTACGCCCTTGCCTCTCAGCTTTTTAAATGTACTTTGAAGTTTTTCGGATAAATTCTCAAATGCCATAAGCTGTTTATTCCTCTAATCTGTTGATAATGTCTTTAACCTGCTGCAGCTTTGCGGCCGCTTCCTTGTCTCGAGCAGATACTGTCAGACCGTCTATTATACCGTCTATCTCGGCTATGGCGCGTCTTGACTTCATCAGCTTGGCCACCAGCCCCAGCTTATTCTCATACTCTGTAAGCAGGTGTTCTGCCTTCTTAAGGGTATCGTGAACGCCCTGCCTGGATATTCCGAACTCCTGGGCAATCTCTGCCAGGGAAAGGTTCTCTTCATGGTAAAGCTCCATTACCTGCCGCTGCTTTTCGGTCAGCAGCCCGCCGTAAAAGTCATACAAAAGGCTTATTTTTTCTATGCTTTCCATGTTCAGTCTTTCCATGGTGTTTCTCCTGCTTTTCGTAGCATCGGCGGCTTGCGGCCTGTGATTTTCATGTCGCCGGTGGTTTGCAATCTGTAAAGCTGTACGGCTTTACACTATCAGCCTTGACTACTATAGCACAATGAGGATGCGGTGTCAAGTGTTTTTGCTTGAAATATGGTTAAAAGTAAAATCAGGAAACGAAAAAGAGCTTTGCCGTCGACCGCCCTTATGTGTGGTCCCATGACAAAACCCTTTATTTTCGTTATATTGCGTGTCATTAACACATATGGCCTACAGTTTCTGCCACAAATTCCGCAATACGGCGACTGCAACCTTCCTGATAGGAAACATACTTCCCTGCAAATTTTGCGATGTTCTCCATATCAAATTGCTCATTTATAATGGCCTTTGCAAGTTGGTCGGCATCTGCCGATATAACACCGGGCATTTCAGCCATATAGTCAATGTAAAAATCTCTGGCCGCCCCGTACTCATCATAATCAAATGCATAAAAGAAAAGTGGTTTTTTAAGAACTGCCGCCTCAAAAACAACCGCTGAATAGTCGCACACTACATAATCAGCAGCATACAGCATCTCTATAGTAGTAAACTCTTCATCCACCTGTGCCACACGGCATTCCGTCTCCATAAGAGGGTGCTTTTTCAGTACAAAGGCGTACTCTGTCGGGTCAAACTTAGACGATAGTTCATCAGTTTCAGCAGAAATATCTCGATTCATTCTGAAGGTCGGCGCATATACCACCAGTTTCTTTTCTTTAAACTCAGGATACCTGTCATAAATCCGCTTTAAAGTGTATTCCTTAAGGTGCTCATCCGTCAGCTTATCAACTCTGGGCAGCGGCATTACCTTTACCCTGCTTTCATCATAGCCAAAAGCTTCTGCAAAAAAAGGTACGCACGCATCTCCGCTGGTAAACACCCATGTGTAGTTTCTGTGCATAGAAAGGGCATCTGCAACCCTGCTGT
>CALZFA010000034.1 GCA_945644815.1 uncultured Clostridia bacterium | reverse complement strand
AGCTTCTGGTTACGGATGAATCGGGTGAGGAGATGGAAAAACTGCTTCGTGAACTAAACAGTACATACGGTACAACCGGCATCAGAACGGAAAACATAAGAAAAGCTCTGGCTGCAGCTTCAATGAGATTTTACGGCAACCCTTCGGAAGAACTGACATTGATTGGGGTTACGGGAACCAAAGGAAAGACCACTACAACCTTTATGATAAAGGGAATTTTGGAGGAGGCAGGAATAAAGACCGGTATAATCGGTACGGTGGTTTCCGGATATGACGGATGTTATGAGGAAGCTGTCAATACAACACCACAGTCGGAGGACATACACAAAGCCCTGCGCTTTATGGCCGATGCCGGATGCAAGGCTGCGGTCATGGAGGTCTCCTCTCAGGGACTGATGCAGGACAGAACCTGGGGCCTTGAATTCGATGCTGCGGTATTTACAAATTTATACCCTGACCACATAGGATATGGAGAGCATGCAAGCCTGGAAGAATATATATATTGGAAAAGCAGGTTGTTTAAGCAGACAAAAAAGGCTATAATCAATGTGGATGACCCTCACTGCCATGACATGACGGCGGAAATCACCGCAGATATGATTGTGACTTTTTCCGTCGAGAAAGAAGAAGGGATGAACTTCGAAAATCCGGGCGCCGATTTTGTGGCACATAATGTAATGCTGCGAAGGAAAAAGGGACTTCTGGGAGCAGGGTTTGATATTGGGGACAGAAAATTCTTTGTGGATATGCCGGGGCGGTTTAATGTATATAATGCCTTGGCGGCAGCAGCATGTGCATCGTCTCTGGGCATTTCATGGAGTCTGATACAGCGGGCATTATCGAAGGTAAAAGTGAGAGGCAGGGCCGAGACAGTCAATCTGGGTGAAAACTATACCGTGCTGGTAGATTACGCCCATAACGGTCAGGCGCTGGAGAGTCTGCTGAAGGCTCTCAGAGAGTATGAACCTTCAAGATTGATAGTAGTGTTTGGTTGCGGAGGAAACAGGGACAGAAACAGGCGGTTTGAGATGGGAAAGGCAGCGGCACAGTTAGCAGATTTTTCGGTGATTACATCAGATAACCCGAGGCACGAAGATCCAATGGATATTATTAAGGATATTACTATGGCCATGGCCGACGGGCAGGGAAGCTACACCGTAATCCCCGACAGGTATGAAGCCATCTGCTGGACCATATCAGAGGCCCAGGCCGGAGACATTATCGTGGTGGCCGGCAAGGGTCACGAAACATATCAGCTGCTCGGCAGCCGGAAAAGGCATTTTGATGACAGAGAGGCAATACTATCACTTAGAGATAATAAATAAAATGAGGAAGAAAACATGAGACCATTTACTGTTGAAGAGATAATAAAAGCTGTGGAAGGAACTTTGGTTTGCGGTGAAAAGGGAAATATGGTATATGGCATATGCACCGATTCAAGAAAGGCCAAGCCGGGGGAACTGTTTTTCCCTCTTAAAGGTGAAAACCATGACGGGCATGACTTTTTGAATCAGGTACTTGAAGCGGGATGTCGTACAATGGTGGTTTCCGACGAAGGCAAGGTGCCTAAGCGGGCCTTCTTCGCACAGCCCGGTGACGCTGATATCATTGTAGTGGATGACACTACAGCTGCTTTGCAGAAACTTGCCTCATACTATCTTGACTGCCTGCCCCTCAGAAAAAAGATTGCGGTAACCGGCAGCGTGGGGAAGACAAGCACGCGAGATATGCTCTATTATGTGATGTCTACAACATTTAAGACCGGTAGAAATTTAAAGAACTACAATAATGGTTTCGGGCTGCCCCTCAGCATTATGGATTTTGCACCTGACACTGAGGTGGCTATCCTCGAAATGGGGATGTCATCGGCGGGAGAAATAGAAACTTTGGCACGGCTGGCCAGGCCGGATATTGCCATAATCACTAACATAGGCGTATCGCATATTGAAAATCTGGGAAGCAGAGAAGGAATACTGAAAGCTAAACTTGAGGTTACCTCCTGCTTTGATGATCACTCCGTTTTGGTAATAAACGCAGACAACGATATGCTGACTCCGGAAAACGTAAAGGGTCCTTACAGAGTAATTACTGTAGGTTCCGGAGATAATTGCAGCTATCGCATAAATGATGTTTGCGATTTCGGAGATAAAGGTATAGAATATACTTTGTGCCACGACGGAAATAAATACAGGATTAATCTGCCGGTTCCCGGAGCACATAATGCCATTAACTCTTCACTTGCCGTGGCAGCGGCAGGCCTTATGGGAATTTCCCCTGAGACTGCAATAAAAGGATTTGAGCAAGCGGAACTCACGGAAAAAAGATTAAATATAAAGAAACAGGGCAGAATTAAGGTTATAGATGACACTTATAACGCCTGTCCCGACTCTATGAAATCGGCCATAAACACGCTGATGTCCACAGATGTGGAGAAAGGCGGCAGAAGAGTGGCAGTACTGGGAGATATGTTTGAGCTCGGCGGCGAAAGTTCTGCAGCCCATATGGAAGTAGGCAGGTACGCAGGTGAAAAGGGGCCGGATATTCTTATAGCCGTGGGAAAGGATGCCGGATATATTGCTCAGGGAGCGGCCGCTCTCGGGGCAGATCGGGTTCTTTGGTATGAAACCAGAGAGGATTTTGAAAGGGAAATTCCATCTGTAATCAGGCCGTCAGATGTAGTCCTGGTCAAGGCTTCACGTGGAATGGAAATGGAGAAAACAGTAAAAGAAATACTTAAAGATAAATAACACAAGGATAGGAGTAAAAAAATGCAGAATTTGATATACCCTGTAATTGCAACGATTACTGCATGGGTTTTGAGTGCTTTATTTACTAAAATGCTCATTCCGTTTTTAGAAAAGAAACAGTTCAGACAGTTTGTAAGAGAAGAAGGGCCACAGTCTCACCTCTCCAAGACGGGAACGCCAAGCATGGGGGGACTTGCCATAATAAATGCCGCTGCCGTAGCGACATTGACGGTGACTGCAATTTCCGAAAGCTTTGACATAAGAATTGCAGGCGTAATTTTGCTCATGTATCTCTTTGCGTTGATAGGATTTATTGATGATTATGAAAAAGCGATAAAAAAGAATAATGCAGGCATAAGTCCAAAACAGAAGATAGTGATGCAGTTCGGTTTCTCCCTGGCCTTCGCCGTATTTGCGGCGTATTACTCATATGGGGCCTATGGGATTGTGGGAGGTACAGAAGTATGGATACCGTTCATAGATAAATATGTGGATTTCGGCATTCTGTATATTCCTTTTGAAATATTCGTGCTTATAGCCTTCAGCAACGCGGTCAACCTCACCGATGGTCTCGACGGTCTTGCTTCGGGCGTGACAGCATTGGTAAGCATATTCATGGTAATTGCAGGTACGGCCTTTTATTTTACGGGAGAGCCCGTTATTTTCGGTGCGGTGGCAGGAGGATGCCTTGGATTTTTGATGTTTAACAGGAATCCGGCGAAAATATTCATGGGTGATACAGGATCTATGGCTTTGGGCGGCGTGCTTGCAGCGGGAGCCATCATGATGAAGCTTGAATTTTTACTTGCAATTGCAGGGCTTGTATATGTTATAGAGGCACTGTCCGTAATTATTCAGGTAACTTATTTTAAAAAGACAAGAAAGAGATTTTTCAAAATGGCACCGATACACCATCATTTTGAGCTTTGCGGAATGAGTGAGAAAAAGGTGGTAGCTATGTTCTGGGCAGCCACTTTGGTGTTCTGCCTTTTGGCCATTTTGATAATGAACATATAGAGGTGATATCTGATGTACAACATGAATCTTGATAACATAAAAGACAAGAGAGCACTTATAGTAGGATTGGGAAAGTCGGGAATTGCTGCTGCTCAGGCTATGATAAAATTAGGAGCCAAGGTCACAATACAGGATTCAAAGGAAAGAGAAGAAACCGACGCCCAGCTTCTGAATTTTCTTGAAGGAAAGAATGTAAAGTGCTATTTTCATCAGATTCCGGAGCATGTGGCAGACTTTGATATGGTGATTCTCAGCCCCGGAGTAAGCCCGGAACTCGACTTTATAAAAGAAGCTGAGGCTGACGGAGCAGAGATTGTCGGAGAGCTTGAAATCGCATATAGAATTGCCAGAGGAACTTTTGTAGCCATCACGGGAACCAACGGAAAAACCACAACCACTTCACTGGTAGGAGAGATTTTCAGAAATTCTAAGAGAAAGACCCATGTGGTTGGAAACATCGGTGTGGCAGTAATTTCAAAAGCACTGGAGGCTGATGAGGACGACTGGCTTATAACTGAAACCAGCAGTTTTCAGCTTCAGACCATTAAGTATTTTAAACCGCAGATTTCGGCAATACTGAATCTTACACCGGATCATCTCAACAGGCATCGTACAATGAAAGCCTATGGAGAAGCGAAGGCAAGAATATTTGAAAATCAGGATGAAAGAGGTTACTGCATTGTTAACTATGATGATAAACTCTGCTATGGTCTGACGGAAAACTGCAAGGCCAGAGTTGTGCCGTTTTCGAGACTGGAAGAACTTGATTTCGGGGCCTTTCTTAAGGGTGATATTATTGTTATAAAAAATGAAGCAGGAGAGCTTATTGAATTATGCAGCAGAAGGGATCTTAAAATAATCGGAGATCATAATGTTGAAAACGCTCTGGCTGCGGCTGCAATCTGTTATTTTGCAGGTATTGAAAGGGATGTAATCGCTAAAACCCTGACAGAATTCGGAGGGGTTGAGCATAGAATAGAGTATTCGGGCGAAATAAACGGTGTGAAGTTCTACAATGATTCCAAAGGAACCAATGTGGATGCCGCCGTTATTGCCCTTAGAGCCATAAATAAAAACATAATTCTCATCGCAGGAGGCGACGGCAAAGACCAAAGCTTTGACGAACTTGTTAAGAACTTTGAAGGCAGAGTAAAGCACATGATACTTCTGGGCAGAGATGGCAGAATTATAGCAGAGGCAGCAGACAGAAACGGTTTTAAGGAATATACCTTTGCCAAGGATATGCCTGAGTGCGTTAATAAAGCGTTTGAAATGGCACATCCGGGAGATACGGTACTTCTTTCTCCTGCCTGTGCAAGCTGGGATATGTATGACAATTTTGAGCAGCGAGGTGATCACTTTAAGGAGTGTGTGGCCAGGCTGGGATTATAGAGACTGAAGGAGTTTATGGAAAAGAGAGCTGCAAAAAAACTACACACGGGAGATTTATCCATAGCGCTGCTGGTGACGATTCTGACCATTTTCGGAACTGTCATGATTTTCAGTGCCAGCTATTACTATGCTATCAGCGATTATGACAATCCGTACCACTATCTGACAAGGCAGCTAATATGGCTGGCGGCAGGCTTTGTGGCCATGTTTATATGCTCCAAGATAGATTATCATTTCTGGGTGAGATTATGGCTTATAGCTTATGTGGCAGGCATAGCCCTTCTTGTGCTTGTGCTTGTTCCGGGAATCGGCTCATCTGCCTACGGCGCGACCAGATGGATACAGATTGGCCCCATTACTATAATGCCGGGGGAAATCGCCAAGGTAGGAATAATTCTGTTTATAACCGGATACTTTTCACGTCACCCCAAGTGGATTACGTCCATAAAAAAAGGTATAATTCCTATAATGTTTGTCACAGTGGTATACGCAGGGCTTATTATGCTTCAGCCTAATATGTCTACGGCCTTTACCGTGTGCTTTATTGTAGGAGGTATGCTGCTGGTGGCAGGAGCAAAATGGCTTCATTTGGGAACTCTTGCGGGAGGTGCAGTGGCTGCAGGAGTCCTTCTGATTATGTCTGATACCACAGGTTACAGATACAAACGCTTCCTCAGCTTTCTGGACCCATTTGAGGATCCTCTGGACACGGGGTGGAATGTGGTTCAGTCACTTCTGGCTTTGGGCACAGGAGGACTTACCGGTCTGGGTCTGGGAAACAGCGTACAGAAAAACCTCTATCTGCCTATGCCACAGAATGACTTTATTTTGGCCATAATAGGAGAGGAACTGGGATTCGTGGGAATTCTGGCATTGGTGGTAATTTATATCCTCCTTGTGTGGAGAGGTTGTCATACCGCCATAAATGCAAATGATCTCACGGGTCTTTTGCTTGCTTCGGGGATTACCATAATGGTTGGAGTGCAGGTAGTAATTAACATAGCGGTGGTCACATCGTCCATGCCTCCCACAGGCATAATCCTGCCTTTTATAAGCTATGGAGGTAATGCACTTCTGATTTTTATGGCAGCCATGGGAATTTTGATTAATATATCCAAATCTGCAGATATATGAATAATTCCGGTTTTATTCCGGGTTTTACAGGAAAGGGAAACAGCTGATTTATGAGAGTGATTGT
Organism: uncultured Clostridia bacterium; assembly: GCA_945644815.1. Classification (GTDB taxonomy): domain Bacteria; phylum Bacillota; class Clostridia; order Peptostreptococcales; family Anaerovoracaceae; genus SUG1106. The sequence continues at coordinate 7,849 of CALZFA010000034.1, read as the reverse complement.
AACCGGCGGAGGTACAGGCGGGCATATATATCCTGCTATTGCCATAGCCGATAAATTCAGAGAAATGGACCCTGATGGAGCCATACTATATGTTGGAAACGATGAGGGCATCGAAAAGGACATTGTTCCTAAAGCCGGATATGAGCTGGCGCTGGTGGATGCAAGATGGCTGAACAAGTCTAACCTGTGGCAGCTTGTGAAAACCGGAGCAAGGGTAACCAAGGGCATACTGGAAGCAAGCCTTGTCGTAAGAAAATTCAAACCTGATGTGGTTATAGGCACGGGAGGTTATGTCTGTTTTCCTGTAATTCTGGCATCCAAAATGTACGGAGCCGCCACCTTTCTCCATGAGCAGAACGCTTATCCGGGGCTTGCCAACAGAACTCTGGAGAAGTATGCAGACAGAGTGTTTCTGGGTTTTAAGGATGCAGAGAAGTATTTCAGAAAGCCATCAAAATGTATTGAAAGCGGAAATCCTGTAAGAAAAAGTTTTTTTACACTTGACAGAAAACAGGCAAGAAAGAAACTGGGATTCAATGATGATGATTTCATTGTTTTTTCTTTCGGAGGAAGTCTTGGTGCAGAGAAAATAAACGAAGTGGCCTTCGAGCTGATGCAGACCCTTAACGGACACGACGGAATGTCCATGGTTTTTGGTACAGGTAAGTGGTATTATAAAGATATAATTAAGAAGGCTGAAGAACGCGGCATCGATATAAAGAAAAATATCCACATAAAGGATTACATAGAAGACATGGAAAACTACCTGGCGGCCTGCGACCTGACCATAAGCCGTGCAGGAGCTCTTTCCGTTGCGGAAATTACAGTGTGCGGAAAAGCGGCTGTGCTAATACCTTCGCCTAATGTGACAGGCAACCATCAGTACTATAATGCCAAGGCAGTAGCCGACAGAGGCGGAGCCGTCCTCATTGAGGAAAAAGATCTGACAGCGGAGCGGCTGATTTGTGAAGTGATGCACCTTAAAAACAATCCTGAGCTTTTCCATCGGATGGAACGGGCAAGCAGGGATTGTGCACCGGACAAAGCACTGGATATTATATACGGCACAATTAAAGAAACATCGGGAAAGTAACTTCATATGCCCAAGTAACTAAAGACACCCCTCCCTCATACTATGGAGATATAGTTGGGAGGTGTTTTTTTGGACTGTTATCATATACAGGGAGGAGTGCCACTAGCAGGAGAATATCGCATAAAAGGCGCTAAAAATTCTGCTCTGCCTGTTTTGGCTGCTGCAGTGGCCAGACCGGGAATACACGAGATACATGACTGCCCCTGCATAGATGATGTGTTTGTTATGGAGGAAATTCTGCAGTCACTTGGCGCAGACACCCAGTTTAAGGATAACTGCCTTGTAGCGGACACACGCAATATATGCAGCACACGGGTGCCACAGGAAATAATGAGCAGGATGCGCTCTTCTGTTTTTCTCATGGGAAGCCTTCTGGCAAGATGCGGCGAGGCCACCATCACCAGACCCGGCGGCTGCAAAATAGGCAGCAGACCTATTGACATACATATCGAAGGTTTAAAGCAGATGGGATTTGATGTGGAAATACAAGGTGACGAAATAAAATGCAGAGGAAGATGCAGAGGAGGCAGAGTCATGCTTTCCTACCCCAGCGTAGGAGCCACAGAAAACCTGATGATGGCTGCAACCTGCAGCAGGGAAGAAACTGTCATAGAAAACTGTGCATGCGAGCCGGAAATCGTGGACTTGCAGGGATTTATGAAAACGTGCGGGTTTGACGTTTCCGGGGGTGGAACAAATAGAATTACGGTTAGAGGAAAAGCAGATAATGAAATACCTGTTGATACCATGTATTTTATAGTGGAGGACAGAATAGAAGCAGCCACATATATGGCAGCGGTTCTGGGAACAGGCGGGAGGGCTGTTTTTCGTAATATCAGAGCAGGACTCATGGAAGCCGTCCTGGGAGTTTACCAACGTATGGGGGCTAAAGTGAGAAGCTTTGACAATGTCATAGAAATAAGTGCTCCAGCCAAACTGAAGAGCCCCGGAATTGTAGTTACGGCACCTTTTCCGGGATTTCCCACGGACTGCCAGCCTCAGCTGCTGACATTGTGTACCGGCGCTTCCGGTCTGACCACCATAAGAGAAGGGGTATTTGACGAACGATTTACCCATAAAAAAGAATTGATAAAAATGGGTGCCAATATTGAAATCTGCGGTAAAAATGCTATAATCAAAGGAGATACCGCCCTCAGGGGATGCAGGATTTCGGCCGCCGATCTCAGAGGAGGTGCGGCACTGGTGCTGGCAGGCCTGTCGGCGAAAGGTGAAACAACAGTGGATAACATATATCATATAGACCGGGGTTACGAAAAACTTGATGAAGGATTGAGACAGCTGGGTGGAATAATTGAAAGAAGAACGAGTGATTAAAAGGAGAAAAAGAAGAATAAAATTTGTGGTGAAGCTGGGGGTTTTTCTTATTATCTGCGGTATAGCGGTGTTCATGCTTAAGGCCCCTTTCTTCAACGTCACCAATTTTCAGGTGGAAGGTAACAACTACTATTCCGAAGAAGAAATTCTTGTTATGGGAAACTGCAGAACAGGGGGGAATATTTTTATAGGAACAGACACAGGCGACATAAAATCCAGGCTGGAAAAGGATGCCTATATGGCTTCCGTAAAAGTGAAAAGAGTACTGCCGGATACCATCAGGATTGAGCTAAAGGAGAGAAAGCAGACAGCTGCCATTGTCTACGGAGAAAAGTATGTAGTTGTGGACGGTGAGGGAACGGTTCTCAGGAAGACCGGTGTAATGCCCCAGATTACCGTACTGAAAGGACTGACCATCAGCAAACTTTCCGTAGGGGAAAAAGTGGAAACCGAAGAAAAGGTTCTTCTCAGACAGACATTGCAGATGCTGGGCATCATGGAAAAGAGCAATATGTATTTTAAGACCATAGAGCTTTCCGAAGGAGAAATCAGGGCTCGAATTCTGGACAACCTTATATGCAGGGGAACTCCGGAAAACATTATGCAGGCCATGGAAAACAATAACCTGCAGCTTGTGGTTCAGGAGCTTTTTGATAGAAAAATTGAACGAGGAACTATTTACATAAGCGGAGACAGGACGGTGTCATTTTCTCCGAAAATAGATTAGTATTTCACCTAAAAAAATGATGCATTTAAGTGCAATGTATGGTACAATTAAGGGTAATTGGGAATATCGAGGAGGTAAGATTGGAAATGCTGCAATTTGATACAAATTTAGAAAAATCAGCAGTTATTAAAGTTGTAGGCGTAGGCGGCGGCGGATGCAATGCGGTAAACCGTATGGTAGCGGCTGACCTTAAAGGCGTTGACTTTATCGCTGTTAATACAGATAGACAGGCCCTCAACAGGTGTGTGGCAGAAACTAAGGTGCAGATAGGAGAAAAGCTCACAAGAGGGCTGGGTGCAGGAGCCAACCCCGAAATCGGACAAAAGGCTGCGGAAGAAACGCTTGACGAAATTACTTCACTTCTGGACGGAACCGATATGGTGTTCATCACAGCAGGAATGGGCGGAGGAACAGGGACAGGTGCCGCGCCGATTATTGCCAAGGCTGCAAAGGATATGGGAATACTTACCGTAGGTGTGGTTACAAAGCCTTTTTCTTTCGAGGGAGCCAAGAGAAAGAAACAGGCAGATTTGGGAATAAACTTTCTTAAAAAATATGTAGACTCACTTGTAGTAGTTCCTAACGACAGGCTGCTTCAGAACTGTGAAAAAGATACTTCTATGCTTCAGGCCTTCCAAATGGCAGACGATGTATTGCGTCAGGGCGTTCAGGGTATCTCAGACCTCATCTCTGATTTTGCTCTGATCAATGTGGACTTTGCTGATGTGAAGTCGGTCATGACGGACAGAGGGATAGCTCATATGGGTGTGGGCAGAGGCACCGGCGAAGGCAGAGCACAGGATGCCGTAAAGAGCGCAATCGAAAGTCCTCTTCTTGAGACTACTATCAAAGGGGCCAAAGCAATTCTTCTTTATGTTTCAGGCGGTTATGACATGGGAATGCTTGAAGTCAGTGAAATAGCAGGACTTGTTGAAGAACAGGCTGACAGGGACTGTATACTTATTTTCGGTGCTGCAGTCAATGAAGAGATGCAGGATGAAATATCCATTACAGTTATCGCCACCGGATTTGATGAAGGTCTTGAGGGAACTGCAGGGGGCAGCAATACTGAAGCGGGAAAACCTGCAGGCGAAAATCAGCAGAAGCAGGGTCTTGGAGGATATGATGACGTTTTCGGCAGAGTTGAAGGACTTGAGGGAAAGGAAGTCACCCTTCAGGACATTCTCCAGAAGGAAGAGGATGAAAAAGGGACTTCACGATTTGAAATTCCCAGCTTTCTGTAGATAAGGACAAAATAGCGCATAACGAAATCAAAGATTTCTATGCACTCATACCGCAGTGCCGGTACTGCGGTGCTTCGAAAGGTACTTTTGTCGTTATTTCGGAAATATCGCCAGTGATATTTCCTGCATAATAAACAAGCCGGCTAATTTGCCGGCTTTTGTGGTAATAGTGAAGCGAAATGAAAGGAGAAGAGCCCTGTGAGGACTATAAGCTCGAAAGAAAACAAAATATTCAGGCTTTGCGAGCAGCTTACTCATAAGAAGTACAGAGATAAACTTGGACTGTACATTATTGAGGGCGAAAATCTCCTGGAGGAGGCCGTAAAGAACGGGGCAGAGATTAGAACCGTTTTGGCAAGGCCCGATTACGGAGGAAGCTTCTTCGGCATCGACCATAGAGCCTTTTTCCTTGATGATAAACTGTTCAACCGTATTTCTCAGACAGAAAGCAGTCAGGGAATAATGGCAATAACTGTAAAACCACAGATTTCCCCGACCGGATTTATAGATGAAAGAGGCGGCGGGAATTTTGTTGTTTTAGACAGGCTGCAGGATCCGGGCAACATCGGCACAATTTTAAGGACAGCTGATGCGGCGGGGTACAGACTCGCGATAATTATGAAGGGCACAGCTGATGTGTTTTCACCTAAGGTAGTAAGGGCGGCGACAGGTTCACTCTTTAGAATGCCGGTTGTTTTCATGGATTCTGTAGATGAGCTGACAGAATATACCAGGGCGGCCGGCAAGAAACTTGTCGCAACCTGTTTAGACGGGGAACGATACTACTATGATGAGAACCTGAGGGAAAACATAGCGCTCATAATCGGAAACGAAGGAAGCGGCATTTCCCGGGAACTTATCCAAAGCTCAGATTTGAAAATAAAGATTCCCATGTACGGAAACATTGAATCCCTTAATGCTTCCGTGGCAGCAGGAATTTTGATGTATGAGGCCGTTAGGCCATAAAAAATTCGGTAGAAGGGCAGAAAGGTTTAACGAAAATGCAGGAAAGATTAAAACAGATTTTAGAAGAATCAAAGAAACGTTTACAGGAAGCGGCTTCGGTACAGGAAGCCGAGGAAGTAAGAATAAAGGTTCTGGGAAAGAAAGGACAGCTGACAGAAATCCTTCGCTCCATGGGCCAGCTCGATCCTGAACAAAGAAAGGAACTTGGTCTTGCGGCAAACCAGGTGAGAGCGGATATTGAAAAGATGCTTGATGCGACTTTTGAACAGCTGAAGAGCAAGGCAAGAGAGGCAAAGTTCAAGGAGGAAAAGATAGATGTTACAGAGCCGGGGAAGATTTATAAGCTGGGAACCAAGCATCCTGTAACAATTACCATAGAAGAAATATCAAGAGTATTCAAATCCATGGGATTTACCCTCACCGAGGGGCCTGAGGTCGAAACCGTTTTTAACAACTTCGATGCTCTTAATGCCGGCCCTAACCATCCGGCAAGGGACTGGACGGATACCTTCTATGTAAACGAAGATGTGCTGCTGAGAACACAGACTTCACCGGTACAGGTAAGAACATTACTTAATCAGAAGCCTCCTATCAGAGTTTTCGCCCCGGGAAGATGTTTCCGCTGCGATACTCCTGATGCAACTCATTCTCCGATGTTTCATCAGGTTGAAGGCCTGGTTGTAGATGAGGGAATTACTATGGCTGACCTCAAAGGCGTGCTTGACAGCTTCGCCAAGCAGATGTTCGGCTCAGATGTAAAAACCAAATTCAGACCTCATCATTTCCCGTTCACCGAACCGTCGGCAGAAATGGACGTTTCCTGCTTTAAGTGCGGAGGCAAGGGCTGCAGAGTGTGCAAGGGCAGCGGCTGGATTGAAATACTGGGCTGCGGAATGGTGCATCCTAACGTGCTTAAAGTAGGCGGAATCGATACAGAAAAGTACACAGGTTTTGCTTTCGGTATGGGCGTTGAAAGAATCGCAATGCTGAAATACGGAATCGACGATATCAGGTTACTTTATGAAAACGATATGAGATTTATCGAACAGTTCAGGTAAAAGGAGATAAAAAAGATATGATAGTATCACTGGAATGGTTAAAAGATTATACAGAAGTTAATGTAAGCCCTGAAGAATTCTGCGAGCGTATGATAATGTCAGGCTCTAACCTTGAGACTATGGAAAAAACAGGAGAGGACATGGTCAAGGTGGTAGTTGGCAAAATAGTTAAGATAGATAAGCATCCGGATGCTGACAAGCTGGTGGTATGCCAGCTGGATGTAGGCGAGGAGGAACCGGTTCAGATTGTAACAGGAGCACCTAATGTGTTTGAAGGTGCTTATGTTCCCGTAGCGCTTCACGGAAGCAGAATACCGGGACCTCTCCACGGACAGCCTAAGCAGCAGGGCGGCACTAAGATTACCAAGGGAAAACTTCGCGGTGTTGTTTCCAACGGAATGCTTTGCTCTTTCGGTGAACTGGGCTTTGAGGACAAAGTTGTGCCTGTAAATCAGAGAGACGGAATCTGGATTCTCAGCGGTGAATATCCTGTGGGAACGGATTTTGCCGAAACTATGGAACTGAAGGATGCCATTATAGATTTTGAAATCACACCTAACAGACCGGATTGCCTTTCCATGATCGGCATGGCAAGAGAAGCTGCAGCAACTTTCGGCACTCAGCTTAAGTACCCTGACACTAAATGCGAAAACGAAGAAGGCAGCGCGGCCGACTATGTAAGCGTTGAGGTAAAATCACCACTTTGCAAGAGATATATAGCCAGAGTGGTTAAGGATGTAAAGGTTGAGGAATCACCATGGTGGCTTCAGAGAAGACTTATTCATGCAGGCATGAGACCTATCAACAATATCGTTGACATTACCAACTTCGTAATGCTGGAATACGGTCAGCCGATTCATGCCTTTGATATTGAAAGTCTGGCAGGTCACAAGATTATCGTGGACACCGCTGAGAATGGGGAAAAGTTTGTTACCCTTGACGGCACGGAGAGAACTCTTGACGATAAAATGCTCATGATTAATGACGCCGAAAAACCCGTTGCAGTAGCAGGGGTTATGGGCGGTCTCAACTCCGAAATTGAAGACAGCACCAAGACAATTGTAATAGAATGTGCTAACTTCGAGGCAAACAGCGTAAGAACCACATCCAAGAGACTGGTTCTGAGAACTGAAGCATCCGGAAGATACGAGAAGGGTATTGACCCTAATCTCTGCGAGGCAGCAGCAGACAGAGTATGCAGACTTATTGAGCTCATCGGCGGCGGAAAGGTTGTGGGCGGAAGGGTTGACATTTATCCGCAGCCGGAAGCAGCAAAAACTGTCCACGCAAGAGTAAGCAGAATCAACCATGTGCTTGGCATCGGGCTTTCAAGAGAGCAGATGGTCAAATACCTGAAAAGCCTTGAAATGAGGGTTGAAGGTTCCGGAGACGATATGTATGTAACGGCTCCGACAGTAAGACAGGA
>CALZFA010000033.1 GCA_945644815.1 uncultured Clostridia bacterium | reverse complement strand
TTCAAAAAATTACAATTTCTCTCTTGACTATATGGTAACCGTATACTTTACAATATAAATATCAAAAAGAGGTGAATTAAAAATGAAACTTAAATTTTCAACTAAACTTTCATACGGTATCGGTGGCATATGCGATAATGCCCTATACACCCTTACCGGCACTTATCTTCTGCTGTATCTTACTACAGTTGCAGGTGTAAATCCGGCTATTGCAGGTACAATTTCAGCAGCAGGCTCAGTATGGGAGGCTATTTGCGGACCCATTGTGGGTTTTAAATCCGACAGCACAAAGTCAAGGTTCGGCAGCCGCAAACCTTTCCTGATGGTGGCTGCTTTCCCTGTAGCAATTGTTACAAGCCTTTTGTTTACATCTATTGATGCCTCACCTTCAGTTAAAGCGATTTACTACGGTGTAATGATATTGCTGTTCTGGACAGTGTTTGCAACCTTCTTTGTACCTTATCTCGCGTGGGGCTCAGACCTGACAGAGGACTATCACGAAAGAACTGTGCTGAGGTCATACGCCTATATCTTCAATCAGGTCGGTATGTGTATTGGAATGGTTATGCCCACTATAATAGTGGATTATTTTATGAATCTGGGCAAGACCACCCAGCAATCCTGGCAGATGGTAGGTATTTTTACAGGAGCATGCGGTGGCGCCGCCCTGCTGCTTTGTGCACTGACCATACATAACGATGATAACAAGGATTTCATAAAACAGGAAGTCAAAGAGAAGTTCCTCGATTTAAAAGTCCTGCCTTCCATGTTTAAGGAATATTTCGATATTCTCAAGCTGAAGCCTATCAGATATCTGCTGGGAGCCAGCGTTGTATATCTTATTGCAAATACAATTTTTTCATCGGACAGAGTCTTCTACATGACCTTTAATTTAGGAATTGGCGATAAAACCATTTCCTTGATGATGATGATAATTACCATAAGCGGCGTGGCCTTAGTTCCTTTCATCGCTGCACTGGCAGGAAAATTTGACAAAAAAAATGTTTTCATGGCAGGAATCGGAGTGTCGGGTTTGCTTATGATAGCAGCAAGATTTGTAGGTGTAAACAGCACCGCATCACTGATAGCGCTTTTTCTCATTTATTCCGTGGCCAATACCTGCTACTGGCAGCTTATGCCATCCATGATATACGATGTATGTGAAGTGGAGGAATTATTTTCCGGAGAAAAACGTTCCGGTGCTGTTATTTCCCTGCAGGCTCTTTCAGAATCGCTTTCCATAGCCGTGGGACTTCAGGCACTGGGTATTATTCTGGATGCAGCAGGCTTTGCCAGTGAAGCGGCAGTTCAGCCTGAAGCGGCGCTTGCATGGGTGAGCAACACATTTACATTGATTCCAGGTGTTTTTATGCTTCTGGTTGTTGGAATGATGACAAAATATCCTATAAACAAGAGTACCTTCTCCCGTGTACTATATGCTTTAGAAAGAAAACGCAGCGGTGAAGAAGTTGACATTAAAGAGTTTGAAGATATTTTTGAGTAGGGCCACCGGCAACAGGAGGTAAAAAGTCGCCACGATTATGTTAGCTTTTTTCATATTGCCGGTATTGTAATTACCATACTACGCCCAAGGATTCCTGGATTTCGGCATTCTGATGCCTGTCATAAGGGTCTGCTCCCAAAGAAACCACTGCTCACCTTTGCGGCGAAGAATCAACGGACGCGGCCAGTCCGCTCCTCCTGAAGGGATGAAAAGCTTTGCATATCCTTCCTCTTCATAGGTATAAGGGTTTTTCGATACCGCAACTGTGAAAGGCCGGGACGGAGTATAGTCATTTTCCGCAGCTGCACCTTTAAAATACGAAAACGGAATATGTTTACCTGACGCGAAACGATTTTTGAGGAGTTGCTTTTCATGGTTAGAAAGTGGCTGCGGTCCCTTTAGATAGTTCAACATCTGAATGCCCATCTCAGGGGAAGCCGCATAGGCACACAGAGCGCACACGGTAAGCGCTGCTGCCTGAAAAGGTGAAGTCAGAGCCGCTTCCGGCAGAGCTTTCAGTTCTTCCAAGTTTTCAGGCAGAGCCGCAAAGGAGAATGTCTGCGTTTCTTCTTTGTCTGCTCCTCCGCCGATCGCCGCCTTCACAGCATCAGTGGCCACCACACCGGCGGCTTTTTTAAGATTGTAAAAAATGCTCATATTTGTCTCTCCTTAAAATTTCATCAGGATAGTTGTCTGAACCGTTCAGCATTTTAAGTCTTCCCTCCGCTCCGAATGCTGCTTTAATCAGTCCCATTTTTCAATTCTTTTCCCAGATTATAAAAATAATCTTCAAGCTCCCATTGTCCCGGCACCATGTTGCCGACGATGTACCGCTGACCATCGGAGAATTCTATACAAAAACTGTAAGTGGTTTCATCGAGAACATGCACATTCAACTTTTTTGGATTCTTATAGTTTTCGACATAAGTGATAATTCCGTTATGACCGCAGCCGATAGAAACAAGCCGCACCTCCGAGGTGTCGTGTATCGGCTCCCTCCCGGGTTTCTCGGTACACCCGAAAAGCCCTGCCAGCATGGTTACTAAACCCACAATAACCACCGCCTTTCTGATATTGCTGTTTTGTCTTAGTTTTGCAATCATCGTTTTGCAATCACCCTACCGCATTGGTCACATATATTGTATAATCCTTGCCGTCTCCCGGATATTTATACGGTATAGCAAGGCCCGCATCAAGGAAGCAGAAGGTTTCCGACTCGTATAATGGCAGCACCTCCCAGGTGGCCGGTGCGGAAATGGTTAAGGTTTTGTTTTCAGTTTTACCGTCTTCCTTGATTTTTTCGTAGTTAAAGGTTATATGGCGGGTTTTTTGCCAGTCCTTCAGATATTTGTCAGCAAGGCCTTTGGTGTCGGCGTCATATTCGACCTTTATGGTTGAAATAATCGTGCCGTCCGTACGCATGAGTTTATGTTCAAGCAGGCTGAGGGTATTTTTTTCAAGAAGATATTGATCCATATAACCGTATTCCTCGTCCGGAACTTCAAAATCATCACTGTAGGTTGCTGTGACTTTAATGCTGTCACCCAGATCCTCTATGGTCTGAACGATGCCGTTCTGATATATTTCGCGGGTAACCACATCTTCGAAGGAAAAATCACCTTCTGACTCATACTGTAGTGTGCTGAACTCTGCCTCTATGCGTCCGCCTTCTTCACAGATGATCATGCATGCCATATTGACTATGGTTTCTTCTGTGCCGTCTTCACCGGTGTAGGTGCAAATCCGTCCTGTTTGTTTTCCGTTATCGCCGTATTTGAAGAAAAGATCACAAGATTTATTTCCTTCGCTGTCCTCATAGGTGAGCTTAACATTGTCGGCAAGAGACAGCAGATTTGAAAGAGTATTCTGCTCGCAGACGTATTCCAGGCTTCCTCCGATAAGGTCAAGAGCTGCTCCGTTTCCCCCATGCGGTCCGTCGTCACCCGTACCTCCCGGATTCTTATCTGTACAGCCTGGCATGAGCAGCAAAGCTGCTGTCATAATAAAAAATAAAACAATAGTCAGTTTGGTTTCTCTACGTTTCATCGGTACTTCCCTTTGCTATCTTTCTTTGGTATTTTGTGGTGAGTTTATTATACTTTTTTATCTTTTCTTTGACCCCGTCAAAAACCCTCGAATTGATAGGATAAAGCAATTTTTTCAGGGGGTTTTTATTGCTGCACCCGAAAACCTGTGATAAAATATTAAATACAAAATCAGAAAAACATCTGTCTGGCACGGAGGATATACATAATGAAGAGAGTCATTACATCGACTTTGAGCCTGATAATTGTCTTTACATCTGTTCTGCTTGCCTCAGGTTGCTATTCCGACAGGAAGGCTTCATCAGATCCGGTAACCCTTACTATATGGCATGTTTACGGCGCTCAAACCGATTCGCCCCTTAATGATCTTATCGACGAGTTTAACAGCACCGTCGGCAAGGAAGAAGGCATTCAGGTGGAAGTCACCATGGTTTCCAATAACAATTCCATTCACGAGCACGTGCTGGCTTCTGCCAATGAAGAGCCGGGTTCATCGGAGCTTCCTGACATCTTCTGCTCATACCCAAAGACCGTTCTTGCCCTTCCCGATGATGACATTCTGGTGGACTATCGAGATTATTTCACCGATGAAGAGCTTGAAGCATACAACGAAAACTTTCTTTCCGAAGGTGTTATTGACGGCAGACAGCTTATTCTGCCTATAGCCAAATCTACGGAAGTCACCCTTATCAACAAGACCCTTTTTGACCGTTTTGCAGATGCTACAGGAGCAAAGCTTTCGGATCTTGCTACCTGGGAAGGAGTTTTTAAAGCCTCTGAGAAATATGCCAAATGGTCGGGCGGCAAGTCGTTTCTGGTCCACGACTTCCACTTTAACTACTTCCAGGTTGGAACGGAATCTCTGGGAGAAGCGTTCTTTAACAAAACCGGTAACGGCCTTTCCTTTGGATCTGCTTTTGAACAGGTTTGGGAGCCTTATGCACGGACAGCTATTCTCGGCGGGCTTTGGCTCAAGGGCGGTTATGCTACGGAGCCTATGCGCACCGCAGACGCCATTGTATCTGTAGTTTCTTCTGCCAGTATACTTTACTATTCCGATCAGGTTACATACTCGGACAACACCTCCGAAAAGGTGGAATATGTAGCTATGCCTGCTCCTGTTTTTGAAAATGGCAAAAAGCTTGTTATGCAGCGCGGGGGCGGAATGTGTCTCACAAAATCAACTCCCGAGCGGGAAAAAGCGGCTGTGACTTTTCTCAAATGGCTTACGGAGCCGGAAGTTAACACAAGGTTTGCCGTTCAAGCAGGTTATATGCCGGTTACCGACGAGGCTTTCAGCGACTATATGCCTAAGGCCATTGAAGAACTGACAGACCCGGAATATAAGTCCTTGTACGATGCTTTTCTCAAGACTTACGACGAATATACTTTCTACAATGCCCCTCAGCTGAAAAAATATCTGGAGATGGAGACAGCCTTCGAGGAAAACTCCAGACTGTGTATGGCCGATGTGCGACAAAGGTATATGGAATCCGAAGGTTCTGAGGATATGAACTCGCTGATTTCTCAAAGTCTTGATGATTTAAAAAAGACTATCGGAGACTGAAAAATGATTGTTAAACTCAGAAGATTAATAAAAATTACAAAGCAGTCACGCTTTCAGGACAGCCGAATCCAGCGTCGTCTCATGGTCTACTGGCTTTCCATGATTCTGGTGATTTTGGGAGTGTTGCTGTTAATTTTTGCAATTACAGGAACGTTTTCCGCATCGGAAAAAAAGCTTGCAAAGGAATTATCCATGAGTCAGAACACCTTTATGTCAGCTCTGGACAGGCAGATGAATTATCTGGAGTCTTCTGCTATCGCTCTTTCCGAAAATGCTTCCATTATCATTGATGAAACACTGGGAATACAGTCTGTGTCCACTCTAAACAATGACCTTGACGGCCTTAAAGATCTGGAAACATCTCTTTTCCCCCTTGTTACCAATGCTCTTGATTCCAGCCAGTGCAGCGGCGCATTCGCCATACTTAATGCTACCGCCAATACTTCAGCACCTGATGCAGAAAACTCCCGTGCCGGCATTTACGTAAGGTATGCCAATCTGAGCACCACAAAATCTGCCCGACAGGACAAGTCTCTTTTCAGAGGTATCGCCGATGTGGCCCGCGATCGTTCAATGGAAATGCATAACCGCTGGAATCTGGAATTTGACATATCACTTCTTCCGGGATATGGCCAGCTTATCAGTCACACATCCGGAAGGCTTGCAGACAACTGTTTGTGGTCCGGCAAAACCACTCTTACCGGCACATGGGAGAACGTTGTCTTTCTTACCGTACCTATTATAGGTAAAAACGGGGAAGTACGCGGTATATGCGGCATGGAAATAAGTGATCTTTATTTCAGGCTGGCTTACCCCGCATCTGAAGGCGACTTCGGCAGTATGGTCACCCTTCTGGCCCCCGTATCCGGAGATAGAGTTAATGTGGCCAACGGACTTTACGGCGGTTCCAAGGGAATTTCTTTGAAGGGAATCCAGGAATTTTCTGTAGAGAAACGTTATAACTACAACGTATACACCAATACTTCAGGAAAAAAGGTGCCCGATACATCAACCGCGGGCAGATATCTGGGACTTCAGCAGATTCTCGATGTAAAGACTTCTGAAGGGCTGCCTCTGGCGATCTTCACAATTGTCTCTGAGGAAAACTATAAATCCGCCATACTTCGTGAAAGAATAGCGTTAAGCCTTTTCGCGCTGCTCTATCTTATTATTACTTCGTCCTTATGCATCTACCTTTCGAAGCGATTTGTGGTGCCTATTGCCGCCAGGCTGGATAGTCTTACAGAGGAAAGAGACAGTCTGGCTGAAAGTAACGAGTCAGCACAAAAAGAAATCGCCCGTCTGGCCTACTCCCGCAAAACGGAAGTTGACCCGGGCGACTACGCGCAATTCCTTGAAGGTTTTAAAATGCTCACCCCTAAGGAAAGGGAAATCTTTGATTATTACGTTTCCGGCAAAACAATAAAGGAGATTCAGGATGCTGCCGGAATTAAAGAAAGCACTATCAGGTATCACAACCGCAACATCTACAGCAAACTTGGAGTAAACTCTCTCAAGCAGCTGCTGAGATACGCGGCACTGATGAAGCACGACAAGAAATGATCAGTCCGAAACCTTTTACCTGTTTTTCTTATAAATGATCCAGAGGCCCTTCATAAGCAGGTTTTCGTCGAGAATTATATTTTTCCTGCAGAAAGGGGCAATAATACCTGCCAGCCCTCCTGTAGCCACTGCTGTTACATGACATCCCATTTCGTCTTGTATCCTTTCGATGATACCGTCTATGGCCGACGCATTTGAATATATGATTCCGCTCTTCATACATTCTGCGGTGCTGCGCCCGATAAGATGCTTCGGTTCATCCAGACTTATGTCATTTAACTGGGATGCACTTCTGGCAAGAGCGTTAAGAGCCGTGTTCACACCGGGATAAATCATACCTCCGATATAGTTTTTCTTTTCGTCCACCACACATACAGTTGTGGCAGTTCCAAGGTCAAATATTACAAGAGGAACATTATATTCTGCTATTGCCGCCACGGCATCCGCCACCAGATCGCTTCCCATCTGTCCCGGATTTTCAATAAGAATGTTCATTCCGTTTTTTACTCCCGGGCCCACTATCAGGGGAGCTTTTTTAATAATTTTTTCTGCAGCCTCTCTTATAATTTTAGTCAGCCGAGGCACCACGGAGCTGATGATGGCGCCTTCGATAATCTCAGGCCTGATGCCGTGAATGTCCAGTACCATCTTGATATCTACAGCATATTCAAGCTCCATCTTGCTGTTGCTTGTAGCAATACGTTCGATGAAATATGTTTTTTCCTCATCTATGCAGCCCAGCACAATGTTGGTATTTCCTATATCTATGGCCAAAATCATCTTTTGTTCCCCCGTTTATTTAACTTCCATCATTGATCTTTGTCGTCCTATTTTGACTTGTATTCTTTCCAGTATCTGCTGTACATGTCATCAGCCTCTGCCCCCAGATTCTTGAGTGTCTCACATTTCGCCAGAACCTCCGCACTTGGGTTGAGAACCGGATTGTCTGTCAGATCTGCTATCTGCGTGTTAGGGATGGCATAAGTCAGATATTCAAAGTTGTCTTCCGCCACGTCACCGTCAAGCATGAAATTAATCCATGCTTCACCGCCTTCCTTGTTGGTCACATTGGCTGTGACAGCCCAGCAGTCTGTCCATACCTCAGTTCCTTCCTTTGGAATTACGAAATCAATGTTTTCATTAAGTTCCTGAGAGTAAAGAACTTCCCCTGAGGTTATCACAGCCAGAGCTGCAGATTCACCTATCATCAGCTCACGAGCACTGTCGTTTGCAAGCTTGTAAACCAGAGGCTTCTGCTTAAGGAGCAGGTCAGTCATCTCAGTCACTTCCTTCTCGTCAGTGGTATTCATGGAATATCCAAGGATCTTTCCTGCGATCATATACATTTCTCGCATGGAATCAGGCATTACAATCTGCTCAGCATACTTTTCATCCCAGAGGTCTGTCCATGAATCGATATCAGCGCCGTTCACCATTGACTTGTTATACATGATTCCATAGGTTCCCCAGGTGTGCGGCAGGCTGTACTTCATTCCCGGGTCGAATTCCTCGAAGGAAGGCTTTACATTCTCCGCAATATTGGATGCGTTTGGCACATTGTCATAGTTGATCTCGCTCAGCAGACCTTCATCGATGAGCTTTGCTATCATATAGTCTGAGGCGCAGATAACGTCATACTGCGCTGTGTTATTCTTTATAACAGGATAAAGTTCCTCATTGGTATCGAAATAGTCGATTATCACATCGTAGCCTGTTTTCTCTTCAAATTCATATTCCAGCTCCGGGTCAAAGTAATCTCCGAAGCAATACACATAAACCTGACCGTTCTGGCCTTTTTCACCGCCTGTATTTCCGCCGCAGCCTGCCATAAGCCCCACAGTCACGACAACAGCCATAATCAGTGCAGCTGCCTTTTTAAAAGTCCTCATTAATTTTCTTCCTTTCTGTTACTTAATATATTTACTATAACCAAAACCACCAGAACCAGTACAAAGATCACAGTAGACAATGCATAAAGCGTAGGCCTGATACCAACCTTCACCTGGCTGTAGATGAGGGTGGAAAGGGTGTTTATGCCTGCACCTCTGGTAAAATGGGTTATTACAAAATCGTCCACGGACATGGTGAAGGAAAGCAGAAATCCCGATACCACTCCCGGCATTATGTCCGGCATTACCACCTTAAAAAATGCGTAAACAGGTGATGCTCCCAAATCAAGAGCCGCCTCATAGGTGTGGCTTTCCAGCTGTTTGAATTTAGGCATCACCGAAAGAATCACATAAGGGATACAGAAGGTAATGTGACTGAAGAGCACCGTACCGTAATTAAGTGATATGCCGCACACTATGAAGGTCATCATAATGGAAATACCCGTTACGATGTCCGCATTCAAAAGGGGTATGTTGTTGATACCCATGAGCACCAGTCTGCTTCTGTCTTTCATGGCACTCATGCCTATGCAAGCAAGAAGTCCCACGACAGTTGCAGCGGTCGCCGCCCAGAACGCTATGGTCAGCGTGTTTCCCAAAGCCTCCATTATTGTCCTGCTGGCAAACATTTCTTCATACCATCTCAGGGAAAACCCCGTCCACCGTGACATGGTCTTTCCGTCGTTAAAGGAAAGCACCATAAGGGTAAAAATTGGAAGGTACAAAAAGAGCAGTATCAGAGTCAGATACAGACCCTTTCCAAAGGCCGATGCCGTGCGTCTGCTTTTCTTTGTCATATCATACTTCCCTCCCCTTCTCTGTCGAATTTTTCAATGAGTGCCATGCTGATGACAATAAAAATCATCATGACCAGGGAAAGTCCCGCACCCAGATTCCAGTTGGAGCTGACGGTAAATTCCTGCTCAATTATATTTCCTATCAGGTTCACCTTGCCACCGCCCAGCATTGTTGAAATGGCAAAGGTGGTCAGAGACGGCACGAACACCATGGTGATGCCGCTGACGATTCCCGGGACGGAGAGAGGTATGAGAACTTTCCTCAGCACCAGCCCCTTGCCTGCCCCCAGGTCATAGGCTGCCTCTATGAGGCTGTGGTCGATTTTAATAAGTGCATTATAAATGGGAAGCACCATGAAAGGCAGATAATCATATACCATACCAAGCACCACTGCCGCCGGTGTGTTTATTATGTCCAGCAGAGGCAAACCCAAAGACTTGAGGGCTATGTTGATTATGCCGTTTTTCTCCAGGAGCACCTGCCATGCCATGGTCCGAAGAAGGAAGTTCATCCACATAGGCAGGATGAATACGAACACCATGAAGCCTTTTTTCCCTATCTTACTATCCTTGAGTATAAGACCCAGAGGAAAAGCAAGCAGAAGACAGATGAGTGTGCTGATAAGTGCCAGGGCCAGTGAGAGGCCCAGGGCCTGAGCGTGGTGACCGCCTGCGATTGCCATAATGTTGTCAAGTGTAAAGGCTCCGCTTCTGTCCGTAAAGCCATAAAAGGCTATGACCACGAGAGGCACCAGTGTGCCGCAGAGTATAAAGGCTAAGAACGGACCCGAAAACAGTCTTTTTATTGCGCTTTTAGTCATCGAGAGAAATCGCCTCCTCATCCTCAGACTGCGGCTTATGCATGATCTGGATATTTTCCGGAATGACTCCTATGGATACCTTTGTGCCCACAGGATAACTGGTGGTATTCTGCGCCAGCCACTCGAAGCCTCCGGCCTGAATGCACATCTCATAATGAACACCGATAAATACATTTGAGGTAACGACACCATCCATAATACCCCGTCCCGGTTTTCCTATTATGATATCCTCAGGTCTGATTACCACATCCACCGGCTTATTCCTTCCGAAACCTTCATCGATACACGGGAAAACATGGCCGCATATCTTCACTACACGGTCTTCAAGCATTATTCCGTCTACTATGTTGCTGTCGCCTATGAAATCTGCCACAAAAGCGTTTTCAGGCTCGTTGTAGATTTCCTCCGGCGTGCCCATCTGCTGTATATAGCCCTGATTCATTACAACCACCTTGTCTGACATGGTGAGAGCCTCTTCCTGATCATGAGTAACATAGAGGAAAGTGATTCCCAGCTCATTTTTAAGGCGTATAAGTTCATACTGCATTTCCTGCCTCAGCTTAAGGTCAAGAGCTCCTAAAGGCTCATCAAGAAGCAGAACCCTCGGCTCATTGACTATAGCCCGGGCAATGGCTATACGCTGCTGCTGGCCGCCGGAAAGTGAATTTACAGAGCGTTTTTCATAGCCTGAAAGGTTTACAAGCTTGAGAGCATACTTGATCTTGTCGTTTATGTATTCCTTGCTCTTCCCGCTGATTTTAAGGCCAAAAGCAATATTCTCTGCGATATTCATATGAGGGAAAAGAGCGTATTTCTGGAAAACCGTGTTAACCTGACGCTTATTAGGTGCCAGATAGGTTATATCCTCTCCCTGAAAAAGAACTCTGCCCGTATCCGGTGTGGCAAACCCTCCCAGAATTCTCAAAGTGGTTGTCTTACCGCAGCCCGACGGCCCCAGCAATGTTATAAACTCGTTTTCCTTTATTTTTAAATTGAATTCGTCGAGCACAAGCTCGCCGTCGAAGGATTTTGAAATGTCAATCAACTCAATTAATGCCATATCTTTGTTTAAAAACTCGGGGGTGCGCTTACCCAGAGAATTTCTGCTCCTTTCTTCGAGGTGATATAGTGTTTCCTGTCAGGGGTGTAGTAAAAAGATTCTCCTGTCTTGGCTCTGTATCTTTCCTTGCCCAGCACAATAATGATCTCGCCTCTGAGCACATAGCCGAACTCTTCTCCTTCGTGAGGATTATCCGGATATGTACTGCCGCCTGCCTTCAGAGAAAGCCTGATGGGCTCCATTATGTTTTTCTGAGCATTAGGGATTATCCAGTTGGTGGTATTCCCCAACTCTTCATCTATCTTTTCGAAATAGTCTTCTTCGCCGAAAACCGTCTGCGGCGGCTCGTCATCAGCTGAAAAAAACTCGCTGATAGTCATTCCCAGACACTGGAGGATATCCTCCAAAGTGGAAATGGATGGCGATGTTACATCATTTTCAAGCTGGGAGATGAAGCCTTTAGAAAGTTCGCTTCTGTCCGCAAGCTCCTCCTGTGTCAGTCCGTTTAATATTCTCAGTTCTCTTATTTTAGAACCTATTTCCATTTTAATGCCTCCTGCCTTCAGTTTATTCTCTGTAGCCACGCGGTTTTGAGATAATAAACTTTTTGTTTAGAAATACTAAACCAAGTGCAAGTAATATTATAACTCAAACCCTTGAAAAGTCAAGGGTTTTCTTGTATAATTCAAATATTGCCAATGGACGGAAAGGAGACAGTTTTATGACGGTGGTACTCGGCAAAATATTATCTGTTTTTTTAATAATTGCCGTAGGCTTCGGGGCCAATCGACTGGGTGTGCTTCCAAGTGAGGCTAACAAATACATGTCCAACATTCTTATGTTTATCACATCTCCATGCCTGATTCTTTCCTCAATTACCGCCAAAGAACTGACCCGGGAAACGGCGGTGGCCACGGTGGAGCTGATAATCGGCTCGTGCCTGTGGTTCGTCGTATTCACGCTGATCGGATATTACCTCTGCACCAGGCTGCTGAAGGTACAACCCGCTTCCGATACCGGAGTTTTTATATTTCTCTTCGCTTCACTGAGCAACGGATTTATGGGAATCCCTATAACCATGGTTCTCTTTGACAGCGACGTGCTTTACCTTATGATTCTGCACAGTACGGTGCTGGCCATATACCTTTATGCGGCCGGACTTCCTTTGGTACACATCGGCACAGAAAAGAACCGGGGTTTCAGCAGAGAAACGCTCCTCATCATTTTCAAAAACCCGGCTACCATATGCGCAGCTGCAGCCATAGTCATGCTATTTACAGGTCTTAAGCTGCCGTCAGTTGTCTTTGACAGCGTTGAAATGGTAGGCGGCTTTACTACTCCTCTTTCCATGCTCATAGTAGGTATTCAGCTGGGAGACAGCAACTTGAAGCGCATAGTTAAAAACAAAACCCTGCTGACTCTGTCGGTTATTAAAATGGCGGCACTGCCCGTTCTGACCTTTTTTATGGTAAACTGGCTTCCTATAGGGGTAAATACCAAGGTCTGCCTTATCTTTGGGGCTGTTTTTCCTGCAGCAGTGGGTACGGTAGCCGTCACAGGGGCGGAAGGCGAGAACGCTCTCGTTGCCGCCGAAGGAGTCGTACTTACCACCATTATTTCTTTTGTAATGATACCGCTGACGGCTACGGCGCTCATAACATATTACGGACTCTGATATTTTGCTAAGCTGATACTTGTTTGACAGGAAAGGACTATACAGGAATGGAACTGGTTTTCGGAAAAATCTTATCAATATTTTTAATAACAGGCATCGGGTTTGTCGCAAACAAGGCAGATATCATGCCTATGGCCGCCAATAAATACTTGGTGGGCCTTCTGATTCGCGTAACCTGCCCATGCATGATTATTGCCTCAATTACATCAAATGACCTGCGTGAGGATACACTGAGTCTCAGCCTGCAGACCCTTGCCGGTGCTGTGGTCTTCTTTACTGTCTCCGCTCTGGTTGGCTGGGTGCTTTCCGCGAAAATCGTCAAGGTAGATCCTGCAGAAAACGTGGGTGTATATACCTTCGCCTTCGGCTCCATAAACAGTGGATTCATAGGTTTCCCCATTACCTTGGCCATCTTCGGGTCAGGAATACTGTACCTGATGGTCATCCATAATGTTGTACTTAGTCTTTATCTATATACCTTCGGTATCATGCTGGTTAACATCGGTGCTTCCGGTGGCCATCCGGATTTCAAAGGCTTCCTTAAATCCTTCACCAACATCAACGCCATTGCCGCCGTGGTCAGCATTGCCATGCTGTTTGCCGGGCTAAAGCTGCCTACAGTTATCTTTGACTGCGTGGATATGATAGGCGACGCTACTACTCCGCTTTCCATGCTCATCGTTGGCATGCAGCTGGGTGAATGTGACTTTGGAGAGGTGTTAAAAAACAGAAAGCTTTTGGGCATTTCGTTTCTCAAAATGCTCCTGCTTCCTGTTCTCACTTTTCTTATGGTCAACTGGCTGCCTTTTGATGTTTCCGTGAAGGCATGCCTGATTTTTGCGGCGTCTTTTCCTGTGGCCGTGGCAGTGGTTCCTATCGCCAGCGAGCAGAACCGGGATTCTCTGGTTACTGCGGAAATGGTGGCTATCACTACTTTGATTTCGCTGGCTGTAATTCCTGCAGTCGCCACTTTCCTGCTGGAATATTACGGCCTGTCCTAAAACAACCCGAAACTCTTTAATATAAAAATCCAGCCGAACATAGTCAGACATGAAAACATGGAGGAGAAGATTACACAGGCTCCCGCCAGTTCTCCGTCACTGTCCATCTGCTGGGCCATTGTAAAAGATGATACTGCTGTGGGTGAAGCAAATATGGCCACCAGCGTTACCAAGGCTATATCCCTGAACCCTGCCAGCACTCCGCAAGTCAACGCTATAGCCGGAACAATTATAAGTCTGCCTGTCATACATATTATCAGATTTCTCTTTACTCTTTCCACACTCTTTATATCAAAGGAAGCTCCTAAAATGAGCAGCGCCATTGGTGTAGCAGCACCTGCAAGCATACCGATAGTGTTTTCGGCGAAGGCAGGCAGTTTAATTCTGAATGCTACAGTCAGTATTGCCAGTATTGCACCTATAATCATAGGGTTCTTAAGTATTTCGGCGATAACATGTATGGGCTTTGGCCTTCCGCCTCTGAAAACCTCCAGAGTAATGACTGCTAAAACATTAAAAATTGGAACCGTTATAGTTATCATCACCGATGTCATAGCCACATTATCGCTTCCGAAAATATTTGAAACTATAGGGATACCCATGATTACAAAATTGCTCCTGTATATTGCCTGAATCATGGCCCCCCGGCTCTTGGGATCCTTTTCCACCTTAAGTACAAATGCCAATGTGGCAAAATATACAACGGCCAGCATTCCTACAGCAAAGACCGCCAGCCTTGGA
>CALZFA010000032.1 GCA_945644815.1 uncultured Clostridia bacterium | reverse complement strand
CCGTTACGACGAAGTCGGCGGCCTTTCCCGGCTCAATAGTCCCCGCAGCCTCCTCAATTCCTGCAATCCGTGCATTTACCTGAGTCGCCGTATGGAGAGCAAAGGCGTTGGAAACTCCGCAGTATTTGCGGAAGTAGTTGATCTCACGCCACATGTCATACTGGGTTATGAAAGGGCAGCCGGTATCCGTTCCTAAACCTACGGTTATACCGTTTTCAAGGCAGGCCCTTGCACAGTCAATAATTCCTTTGAATACCACTTTGCCGTTGTACCGGGCCAGCTCGGTAACATGACTTACGGAGCGGTCGAACTCCGCAAAAGGCAGCGCCGGTGATATGGTGGCAACGTGGCATGCTCCTCTTTCTTTAAACAGCCTTATTATGTCCTCGTCAGGCTCGGCACCGTGCTCTATGGTATCTACACCGTTTTCCAAGGCGCATTTAACCCCCTCAGGGCTTTCAACATGAGCAGCCACCTTGAAACCGAGCTTATGAGCTTCATCGCAGGCAGCCTTTACCATTTCAGGTGTCATTTTAAGCTCACCGGGCTCTCCCTTTACCTTGGCGTCCAAAACGCCGCCTGTTATCATGAGCTTAATGAGATTCGGGTTATCCTCTGCAATTTTTCTTACATAGCGGGCAGCTTCCTCAGGTGTTTCGGCAGCATATGCCAGGGAGTGAGCCATATGACCGCCTTCTACCGAAATGGCCATATTTGCAGCAAGTATTCTCGGCCCTTCAAGCTTTCCTGCATTGATTCTGTCTCTTACTATGGTATCAAAGTCTGCAACTCCGCCTACGGTTCTTATGGTTGTAACGCCGCTCATAAGCTGAGTGCGTGCGAATCCCTCACACATCTTTATTCCGATTTTTCTGAAAAAACCGTTGCTGGTTATAAGCTTAACCAGCTTCACATTGTCGGTTTCCTTTTTCTTCGGCTTGCCACTTGCCGGCAGATGAACATGAAGGTTTATCAAACCGGGCATTATGTATTTTCCCTTCAAATCCACAACCTCATACCCGTTAAGATCTGCACCGGCAGAATCCGCCTCTGCGATTTTTTCTATTTTACCTCCGTCGGTAAAAATAATCTTGTCCTTCTGCGGCACCATGTTTTCTGATCCGTCAAGTATTATTCCGTTGATGTAAGCATGTTTCATATTCAACCTCCTGACTATATGAATTTGACAAAGCTTTTCCACGATGATATACTCATTTTCAAGCAGTCCCGCATAAGACGGGAACTTTGCGTGGAGGAAAGAATGTCAGACCATTTAGTACTTTTATTAGAACTGATAGGTACTGTGGCCTTCTCCGTTTCCGGGGCAATCACAGGTTTAAAAAAGAAAATGGATGTTTTGGGTGTTGTTATTTTAGGACTGACTACTGCTGTCGGCGGCGGCGTCATCCGTGATCTTATTTTGGGCGTCACTCCTCCTAACACATTCAGAAACCCAATCTATGCCACCTTTGCCATTGTTACGGCCATAATCGTTTTTTTGCCTGTGGTACAGAATCTTATCATGAAAAAAAGGTCAATCTATAATCAGGTTATGCTTGTCATGGATTCTGTGGGACTTGGTATTTTTACCGTTGTCGGAATTAAAGTTGCCCATACGGTTTCAGCCGAACCGGGGGTTTTTCTTCTGGTATTCGTAGGCGTTGTAACAGGTGTGGGCGGCGGTGTTCTCCGCGACATTATGGCAGGTGAACGCCCATATATCTTTGTTAAACACTTTTATGCCTGCGCCTCGCTTATCGGAGCTCTCCTTTGCGTCTTAATCTGGAACAGCCTCGGAGAAGCTAATGCTATGATTCTGGGAACTGCAGCGGTGATTGTTCTTCGTCTTATGGCAGCTCATTTTCGCTGGAGTCTGCCTAAGCCTCGTGATTAAGCTTTCTCATAGCTTTGACTTCATTAATAATCAGCACGGCGGAAACTGCCGCTGCCATGAAATCAGCAAAAGGTCCTGCGTACACGATTCCGTCGATTCCCATAAATCTCGGAAAGATGATAATCAGCGGAAGCAGGAAAATAATCTGCCTCGTCAGCCCAAGGAAAATACCCACCTTGGGCTTTCCTATTGATGTAAAAAAGTTTGAGGACAGCGGCTGTATGTTATTAATGAAGGTGCAGAAAAGATATATTCTGAAATACCTTTCCGCGAAAGCAAAGTACATTTCCGAACCATCTCCGAAAAGGCTGATAATCTGCCTCGGAAAAAGCTGAAACATAGCAAAAGCCGTGATGCAAATCATAGTACCGGCTGCTATACTCAACTTAAGAGCCCTTTCCACTCTCTCATATTTTTTTGCGCCATAGTTAAAACTTACAATAGGCTGCATACCCTGGGCTATACCGATACATATTGAGAAAAACAAAAACCCAACCTTATTGATTATACCCGAGCATGCCAGCGGCACCGACTCCCCGTAAACAGAAAGGGCACCATAGTATGTCAGTGAGTTGTTCATTACAATCTGAACCACCATCATAGCAAACTGATTAAAGAAATGTGCCAGTCCCAGGCTCATAGCATAGCTGTAAAATCTCCATTGAGGTCTCAAATGCTCTGTTTTCAGTCTGCCCGCCTTGTATCTGCTAAGGTATCTGAAAATCAATATGGCCGATATAAACTGTCCTATGATGGTTGCCAGCGCGGCTCCCGTCATTCCCCACCTGAATGCAAAAATAAACAGCGGGTCCAGGACGGTGTTAATTGCTGCTCCTGTGATATTGCATATCATCGAGTACCTTGGACTTCCGTCGGCTCGTACAAGATGAGCTCCCCCATTGGAAAGTATCAGAAAAGGAAAGCCGAGGGCTGTTATTCTTACATATTCTTCCGCATATCCAAGCACCTCTTCAGGTGAACCAAAGAACAGCAGCAGCGGCTCCATAAAAATTTCCGTCACAATACAAAATACAATGCCGCCGCCAAAGAGCAGCACTGCAGAATTGCCTATATAATAAAGCGCTTTTTCCCTTTCACCTCTTCCCATTGTAAGGTTAAAGGCAGATGCGCCTCCTATGCCCAGGAGCAGCGAAATGGCGATACAAACGGTTGACAGTGGAAATACTATATTGGTCGCAGCATTCCCCAGTTCTCCTATGCTCTGTCCTATAAAAATCTGATCTACTATGTTATATAAAGCGCCTACAAGCATAGCCACTATGCTGGGTACGGCAAACTGCCTGAGGAGCTTGCCTACGGGTGCTCCACCTAATGGGTTCTGTGTTATGTTAACTGAATTAATATATTCCATTTTTTATTTATGCCTTCTTTTCTGCCGTTTATTTCTTTCTTACTCGTAATTATAACATATTTTTCGGTTTTGGGGCAGCGGTTTTACATTTATCAGAACAGCAGAAAAAGATGGGATTGACGGCTAAAATCCCGGAAATGGTTATCTGAAATTAATTAGCCAGGGTCTCCTTTACATTAGGCGATTGTCGGTGAATAATGGCATACGGACAGAATGACTTAAAAATTGAAGATTTGTCCGTGCTATAGCGCAAAAAAGCGGACAATTCCGCCTCAAAAGCGGACAAATGGCACACAATGGAATAAAAAGTAAGAAAATCGCCTTAAAAATTCGGATTTTACATGAAAAAACGGACAAAACACTAAGATGTTTCGGGTTTTGTCCGTTTGCTTTACGGGCAGCATGAAAAAAGTCATTTGGCCCCGGGAAGCGCAAGCTTTCCGGGGGAAAGAGCAGCCGGTGGAGCGCACGGAAAAAGCGGCTTCGAGCCGATTTTTGACAGCAGCACAGTCCGCTGCGACGTGGTGACCCATCGGGGATTGACCGCCTGCTTCGTATTACTTCGCTCCTCTCGCAGGCTGCTTCCTTGGCTCCCTTTCCGGTCGCCTGCGGACCACTCCCTGTCCGAAGCTTCACTGGAGCTTCGGACTGACGCTCGTGCCCTCCCGGGTTCGATTCCCCGATGCCCACTTTATCAGAACAGCAGAAAAAGATGGGATTGACCCATCTTTTTCTGCTGTATGGTGACCCATCGGGGAATCGAACCCCGATCAACGCCTTCGGAGAGCGCTACTCTATCCGTTGAGCTAATGGGCCATATTGAGTATTGTATGCCGGTGCCCGCAAGGGCACAGGCATTATTTTAAAATTTATTTTTCTTCTTCGATGTCGGTGAAGCCTTTACCGTAGCCCCACACTGTATTTACCTGCATTACAGACACGAAAGCCTTTGGGTCTGTTTCTGCCAGGCGGCGCTTTATCAGAATGCTTTCACGTGGTGAACAAAGTACCGCCAGCTGCTTTCTGTGGGTGCCCGTATACTCGCCTACCATGTCGCAACTGGATACGCCGCGGCCTATCTCTTCCATAATATATTGAATCATCTCATCCGTCCTGGTGGTAATAATCTGGAGCTGTACGATTTTAGTCTCAAAACCGTACATTATCAGGTCAACCATCTTGGATGCAATAAACTGAGTAACCAGTGCATAAAGGGCGATATTTCTGCCGTAGATAAACGCAGCTATAATGATAATAATGCAGTCCAGGCACAACAGAATCTTACTTATATCCACCTGTGGCAGCCACTTTTTCTTAATTATTTTGGCAATGGACTCTGTACCGCAAAAGCTGTAGCCTCTCCAGAATACAAGCCCGTTGCATACACCGCTGAATACACCACAGAAAATCGCAGCAAGGATCAGATCCTTTTCTTCAAGCAGCTGAAAATTAAAAAGTTCAAACACAAAGAGTACTGCCGGGTACATAATCGTAACCACCAGAATTTTTTTTGCTTCCTTAAATCCCAAGGTTAATATTACCACAATCCAGATGACTATGGCAAGTGCATAATACATCACAGAAAAATTAATTTCTATGAAGCTCTGCAGAATTCTTACAATTCCCGTTAACCCCCCGCAGGTCAGCCCGTTTGGTATCATAACGGCAGTCGTGGAAAATGCGCCTATCATACAGGCAATTACAAGAAAAATCACATCTACTATGGTATTCGTTACCTTTTTATTCTCTGCCTTGTTCAAATATTTTCCCTCCGTCAATTACAGCATAACTTATATTTCCCAAGATATCTACCGCTCTGACAGCAATTCTGCGTTTTGAAGCTCTGTCACAGGGAATTTCTATACTAATTTCTGTGCATAATCCCTTTTTATCCCGGTAAGCCGTTGCTTCCCGCTCAGATCTGAACACCTCTCCGTCGTAGTCTGTATCCACGCCCCAAAGGTCAACAGGAGCCTTAATGTTTTGTTCTTTTAGCTCTACAGTAATTTTTATTCTATCGTTAAACAGTGTCGGAGTGTAATATGCCAGAACTTTCAGCTCATCCGGCTGCACCGAATCACAGCGGAGAATCTTCATTTCTTCTCCCTGTTTTCCCAGCCTCTTCATAGCCGCTGCCACAGCCAGCGTTCCGTTATCGCAGCATATCCAGCGTCTTTCCAGTTTCCCTGCAGCCGCTGCCAAAGTACCCGAACCGCAGAAAAAATCTGCACAGATATCGCCTTCACAGCTGCCTGCCCTTATTATTCTTTCAAGCAGCGCTTCCGGCTTCTGAGTCGCATAACCGGTTCTTTCGGCAGAGGTTCTGCCTACCATATCCATGCTCCACACGTCTTTCATGTTGACCATAGTGTACCATCCGGTTTCATCCTGAAACTCTTCCACACCCTTAAATCTGTATGGTTTCAAACCGCGGTTATATGATTTTTCTTTTGGCAGATTCAGATAGTATTTATCACTTTTAGAATATACCAGAATCGTATCGTGCTTTCTGGCAAAGTGCTTTTTGCTGCTGCCGCCTGACTTATATGTCCAGATAATTTCATTAATGAAATTCTTTTCTCCGAATATCTCGTCCATGAGAATCTTCACATAGTGAACCCCATGCCAGTCAAGGTGAACCCAGATGGTTCCGTCTTCGCTCAGCAAATCGCGCATGAGCAAAAGGCGTGTTCCCAGCATTTTAAGGTATTCTGCCATACCCTCTTTCCACACATCCTCATAGGCTCTGTGCTTCACTGCAGTCTCTCCTTCCGGACTGCGCAGCTTGATTACAGCATCATAATTTGCTTTGCTGAAAAAAGGAGGATCTATGTAAATCTGCCGGATTTTACCCTCCATGCCGCTGTCAACAAGATGCTTCATAAAACCGGCGTTATCACCGAGGGCCAGCAGGTTTTCAGCCTTTCCGAACTCCTCAGCTAAAATGAAAGAAAGGTCCTCTACATTTTCATATTCTTTTTTCGCTTCCTCTATCACTTGAGGAAGTCCAGCCATAAGTCCCATCAGTCTACCGTGTACCACCTTTCCTCTTCACGGTTGGCATTTATCTTTTCAATCTCAAGATTACGCTTTACCTTCTTGGTAGTAGTCTGTATCATAGGTTCATTGTCTAAAATAAAGTGATTAATGTGTTTATATTTAGGCATACTTTCATTGATACGACCTATATCTTTCTTAACAATTTCAGAAAGTTTCTCTTCAGTGAGGCCTTCCTGCTTCAGATAATCATCATTATAAACAATTTTAATCCAAAGAACCAGCTCATTGTGCTTTTCTCTTGAAAAGACCATGCAGTCATCCACATATGGAAGATTAACCACCAGGCTCTCAATTTCCTCGGGGAAAATATTCTTTCCGTTTTTCATTACGATGACATTTTTCTTGCGCCCCGTAATCCAAAGATGTCCGGATTCATCAAAGCGTCCCAGATCACCGGTATAAAACCACCCGTTTTTTATTACCTCCGCCGTTTCCTCGGGCTGATCAAGATATCCCTGCATTACATTTGGTGCCTTGGCTATTATTTCGCCTATGCCGTTCTCATCAGGTTCTGCAATTCTGATGGTTACGCTTGGCAAAGGTTTTCCTACAGACCCGGGACAAATATCCTGAGGAGTTTCTGCACAAAGAACAGGGGATGTCTCCGTAAGTCCGTAACCCTGAATGGTTACGATACCGAAGTCGTTAAGACCCTTTGCTGCCTCCGGCATCAGAGGTGCCGCGCCGCAGATGATAAGTCTGAGTCTGCCGCCCAGATTATCAATGACCTGTCTGAATATTTTTCGACGGGCATGTATGCCTAACTTTTCAAGGGCTCCCGCCATTTTGTTCCCTAATGCTATCTTTCTTTCAAGCCCTGATTTCTTTACCTGCTGCATTATCTTTTTATACATATTCTCTACCAGCAGCGGCACTCCAACAAACACGGTCACACCGTACTCTGCCAGATTTTTAGTAATGTATTTAAGTCCATCGCAAAAAACACTGCAAGCTCCTGCTGCCATAAAAACTATAACGCCACCCAGTCCGAAACTGTGGTGAAGCGGCAGGAAAGCCATATTGACATCGTCGGGATAAAAGTCCTCATACAGGTGCATATCCCTCGTGTTGCTCAAAATATTATTATGTGTGAGAACCACTGCCTTTGAGCTGCTTGTGGTGCCCGAAGTAAACAGAATTACCGCAGGATCATCTTCAGATATCTCCGTATTGATATACTCAGCATTTCCGGTTTTTATTTTCAATTCTCCGGAAAGCTTCATCTGATCGATCACATTGGATTCTCCTGTCATCTTAAAGAGTGTAACCTCTGACGCTTTCTCTCCGTAACCTGCGATTTCAGCAGCTCTGTGAACCACCTGGCTATACTTTCCATCATAAAACAGAGCTTCAATGCTGCTTCTCTTAATGCACGTGGCCAGCTCCTCAGATGTAAATCCTTTATCAAAAGGTACTGCTGTTCCGCCGCCGCAGACTACAGACAGGAAAACATTGACCCACGGATAGCTGTTCTCTCCTATAATTCCCACTCTCTTTCCCGATAAGCCGAGAGAATAAAGTTCTGCTCCCAGGGTCTGCACATCCTTTGTCAGCTGCATAAAAGAGATGGGCTCAATTTTCCCTCTGTTTTTTATCTTAAAAGCATTGTTGGCCGGAAATTTTTCCGTCACATTGAACAGCATTTCCTTAATTGTCCTGCCCGGATTCTGATATTTATCTTTCTTTTTCATAGGTCTCTCCTTGGTAGTTTTGATAACTCTATCATTTAGTATTATATAACAGGTGCCTGGCCAAGTCAACTTTGCCTGCTTTTTTTAACGCTTTCATCACCAAATCTTTATTTTCTTTCTTATTATAGTGAATAAGAGCCCTTTGCATTCGCTTTTCTTCCATATTTTTTGCCACATATACCGGCTGCATAGTCAGAGGATCCATCTCCGTATAATACATACAGGTGGAAAGAGTCCCCGGCGTGGGATAGAAATCCTGAACCTGATCGGGCACAAACCCGTATTCCTTCAGAAAGAGAGCCATCTCAACCGCATCCTCAAGGGTGCTTCCCGGATGGCTGGAAATGAGATAAGGTATGAGATACTGCTTCTTTCCCAGCCTTTTATTGGCCTGCTTATACTTTTTGTCAAATTCCAGGAAAACCTTCGCAGAAGGTTTCCGCATATAGTAAAGTACCCTGTCTGAAATATGCTCGGGTGCCACTTTAAGGGTTCCGCTGACATGATATCGGCAAAGCTCATCAATGAAGGCATCGCAGCGGGGGTCTGCCATGAGATAATCATAGCGGATTCCGGATCTGATAAATACCTTTTTGACCCCTTTTACCTGACGCACAGCACGCAGCAGATTAAGGTAGTCGCTGTGATCAACCTCCATATTGGAACACACCGCAGGATAAAGGCAATCCTTATGAGTGCAGACGCCGCTCTTCAGCTGTTTTTTGCATGCCGGCTGCCTGAAGTTTGCAGTAGGTCCTCCTACATCGTGTATATATCCCTTAAAATCCTTTTTCTCCGCCAGCTGTTTCACTTCCGCCACAATAGACTCTTTGCTGCGGCTTCTGACCTGTCTTCCCTGATGGTATGTGAGTGCACAGAAGCTGCATCCGCCAAAGCATCCACGGGAGCTTACAACACTGAATTTTATTTCCTTGAACGCCGGTATGCCTCCCATTTCATTATACATGGGATGCCACTCGTTTTCAAAAGGCAAAGCGTAGACGTCATCCAGCTCTTCCCTTTCAAGAGGAGGCTGAGGCGGATTTTGAATCACGTAGACCGTATCCGTGTACTTTTCTGCCAGCGCGACTGCAGATATACTGTCGTTGTTTTTAAACTGAAGGGCAAAGCTCCTTGCATAAGCTTCTTTATCTGCCGATATTTCATCAAAGGATGGCAGAATTTTAAGGCTTCCCTCTCCTGCGCCTTCTGCTATGGCAAGATCCTTAGCTCTGTAGCAGGTTCCCCTTACCCAGGTTATATCCCTTGCAGCTATTCCTGAGTCCAGAGCCTCCGCTATCTCAATCACAGCTCTCTCTCCCATGCCGTATATGAGAAGGTCTGCCTTTGAGTCAAGGAGTATTGAGCGTCTGACCTTGTCGCTCCAGTAGTCGTAATGACCAAGACGCCTCAGACTTGCTTCAATTCCGCCTATTATGACAGGCACATCCTTATATGCCTCCTTAGCCCGGTTAGCATACACTATTACAGCCCTGTCAGGCCTGTTTCCCGCCTTTCCGCCGGGTGCATATTCGTCGGTTTTACGCCTGTGCTTGAACACGGAGTAGTTATTAACCATGGAATCGACAACTCCGCTGTTTATTAGAAAGCCCAGACGAGGCTTTCCAAAACGCTGAAAATCCTCAGCCGATTTGTAGTCGGGCTGAGGAAGTACAGCTACCTTATATCCGTATCTTTCAAGAAGTCTGCCGATTATGGCAGTTCCGAAGGAATGATGGTCCACATAGGCATCCCCTGTCACCAGAACAAAGTCAGCCTGCTGCCAGCCTTTTTCCTTCATTTCTTTTGTAGTTACCGGTAAAAACATAAAATTCTCCTTGGAATTTTTTTATGGCCGCCTTCCGGCTTTCTTATCTTTGTCCCTTGTCGTAAGGAATGCCTTCTGCCTTAGGAACTCTGGAGCTCTTTGATGTAAATGCCAGCACTACAAGAGTAATCACATACGGAAGCATCCTGTAAACATATGGACTGATTCCTATTTCGGAAAGCATATAAATGCCGTCTCCGTTAATATCCAGTGTGGCATAAGTAGACGCAATACATTTGAACAGTCCGAAAATCAGACCTCCCGCCGCAATGTTTATAGGGGTCCAGTTACCGAATATCATTACAGCCAGAGCCAGGAAGCCGTATCCTGCAACATCACCGTTGGAAGTACATCCGGCTGTGGTCAGAGCATAGTTGAAACCTCCCATACCTGCCAGGAACCCTGAAAGCATAACACCTGCATATCTCATTTTAAACACATTGATACCAAGGGAATCTGCAGCCTGTGGATTTTCACCGCACGAGCGCAGTCTAAGTCCGAACTTTGTCTTGTACAATATCACAGATACTATAACAAAGACGATGATGCAGATATATGTGGACAGATAAACCTTATTAATAAGTATATCAATCAGAAAACCCCAGCTGTAGTCTTTTGGAAGTCCGAAACTTGACGGTCTGAGCATGAACCAGCTTGCTGCACCGCCCTTAACCATTCCAATGGTATTCTGCTGTGCGATCATCACGATCAAGAACAAAACAATTGCAGGAGCCAGCATATTTAATGCAGTACCGCCGATGGTCTGATCAGCCTTAAGGTTTATCGCCGAGAAAGCCAGCAGGAGCGAAAAAATGCTTCCGCATATAGCTGCCACGAACAAAGCCAGTATCATCAGTATCTGTCCCTGTTCCTTATCAAAGAGGTTCATTTCCTGCATAGTCCTTATAAAAAGCACTCCTATGAAGGCACCGAAAATCATAATACCTTCAAGAGCCAGGTTAATAACGCCTGAACGCTCTGCGCACACACCGGCCAGAGCCACTATCATAAGAGGAACTGCAAACAGTAAAGTCTGTTGAATCAAAAATACCATTATTTATTTCCTCCTTTCTTCTTTTCTCTGCCGTTCAGAAGCTGTTTGATGAACATTGAGAAAGCACTCAGATATACGATGACTGCTATGATAATATCGGCGATATATTCGTTGTATGCGGTCAGGTACTTGAGCTGCATACCTGCCACATTGAGCATCGACATGAATATTCCCGTAAAGATTACCGCCACAGGATTATTAGCTGCCAGAAGTGCTACAGGTATACCGTTGAATCCTTCTGACGGCAAACTCATATATGTTGACCAGAAGAACTCAGTGTTTCCTGACAGATAATACAGAGATGCTCCGCCGGCTGCCAGTGCACCGGATATAACCATGGAAAGTATAATATTCTTCTTGTCGTTTATTCCCGCATACTTGGCCGCATGTCTGTTAGAACCGCATGCCTTCAATTCATAACCGAAAGTGGTCTTGTTAAGCAGTATCAGCATTGCCACGGCGATGATGCAGGCAATCCATATACCCCCGTTGGCCTGTGAGCCCGGGAACAGCACATCTGTCCCCATCTTAGGAGTAACCACCCCTACATTTTTAAGAGGAATGATGTATCCTACCTTACCGCCTTCTGCTGAGTTTTTAAATATATCATGAGCATCGAACCACCAGGTTACCAGATTTGCGGCAATCCAGTTGGTCATGATGCAGGTTATTACCTCATTAATGTTGAGATAAGCCTTAAAAATTCCCGGAATGGCTCCCCAAAATCCTCCCAGTATAACACCTGTAAGAAAAGCAGCAATCCAGGCAATCAGAACCGGACAATCGGTGTTACCCAAAGTAAGACCTACCGTGAGCGTTCCCATGGTTCCCATGAGATACTGTCCAGCTGCACCTATGTTAAACAGACCTGTCTTAAAAGCTACCGCTACGGAAAGACCCGTCATGATCAAAGGGGTTGCTCTGAAAAGCATGTTCCCCATATTTACAGGATTAAATCCGAAGGTTAGAGCTCCGCTTTCGCGGCCCGTACTGAATACTCCAAGGAATACCAGTCTTACTCCTTCCCAGATACCTTTAGCGGAAATGTTGTCTTTGGTAAGGCCCACAATTACGATTATAATCATACCGACAGCCATACCTATCAAAATGGAAATTATGGCAGAGAGTACGGATTTAGCTCCGTCGGTGGTGTACCATTTCTGCTTGCCCGTTTCAGGATCCAGTCTCAGCATTGCTCTGCCTCCTTTCCTTTTCGCAGTGCACCGGACATATAGAGTCCCAGTTCCTGCGGATTCGTCTTTTTAGGGTCCAGCTCTCCGACTATTTCACCTTCATACAATACCAGTATTCTGTCGGAAAGTCCCAGTACCTCATCAAGCTCAAGGGAAACAAGGAGTATTGCTTTGCCCTTGTCTCTTTCTTCGATGAGCTGCTTATGAATATGTTCAATAGCTCCCACATCGAGGCCTCTCGTCGGCTGAACCGCCACTATAAGAGGCTCGTCTCTGTCAAGCTCTCTGGCAATAATGGCCTTCTGCTGATTTCCTCCGGACATGGAACGTGCAACAGTTACAGGCCCCTGTCCCGAGCGCACATCGTAATCCTCAATGAGCTTGTCCGCATATTTTCTTACTTCGTCGAATTTAATAAAACCATGGTTCTGGAATTGTGGCTCCATGTATTTCTGCAGCACCAGATTCTGCTCCAGAGTAAAGCCAAGCACCAGACCGTGTTTATGCCTGTCCTCAGGAATATGGCTCATTCCTGCCTGACTTCTCTTTCTTATACTTGCACGGGAAACATCCTGCCCGCAAATTTCTATCTTGCCGGCCGTTGCTTTCTCCAGACCCGTCAGTCCGTGTATCAGCTCCGTCTGTCCGTTTCCGTCGATACCTGCAATACAGACAATCTCCCCTTTTCTCACATTGAAAGATACATCTTTTACAGCATCATTCTTATGAATCTTGGAAGGCACCGTCAGTCCCTCTACATTGAGCACCACATCTGCAGGATCAGCATCATCCTTGTTTATTTCCAGCTGTACCGGACGTCCTACCATCATGTTGGAAAGCTCCTGCTTGTTTGTATCCTTGGTGTTTACCGTTCCGATGTACTTTCCCTTTCTCAGAACTGTAACTCTGTCGGAGACTGCCATAATTTCGTTTAATTTATGTGTGATAAACAAGATGGATTTGCCCTCTTTGGCAAAGCCTCTCATAATTTCCATAAGTTCGTCAATTTCCTGCGGCGTAAGTACAGCCGTCGGCTCGTCAAATATGAGTATATCATTATCACGGTAGAGCATTTTAAGAATTTCTACACGCTGCTGCATACCCACTGTAATATCCTCGACCTTGGCATCGACATCTAC
Source organism: uncultured Clostridia bacterium (assembly GCA_945644815.1). Taxonomy (GTDB): domain Bacteria; phylum Bacillota; class Clostridia; order Peptostreptococcales; family Anaerovoracaceae; genus SUG1106. The sequence continues at coordinate 2,227 of CALZFA010000032.1, read as the reverse complement.
CTTAAGACCATATTTCTCCGAAAGCTCTATTACCTTGCGGCGTGCTTCCTTTTTCTGAAGAAATCCCATTTTGGTTGTCTCTGCACCGAGGATTATATTATCTAAAACCGTAAACACTTCAATGAGCTTAAAATGCTGATGCACCATGCCTATACCCAAGGCTGTGGCGTCATTGGGATTATTGATTTTTACTTCCACCCCGTCTTTTTTTATGGTGCCCGCCTCAGGCTGATAAAGCCCGAACAGCACACTCATAAGAGTGGATTTCCCTGCCCCGTTTTCGCCTAAAAGTGCGTGAATTTCACCTTTTTTAAGCTGAAGGGTAATGTCATCGTTGGCCACAATTCCGGGAAATTCCTTCCTGATGTGGTTCATTTCTATTACATATTCCGATGTCATGGTAATTCCTTGCCTTTACATTATTCTGTATCTATTAACAAAAGAGGGGGACAGAAAATCCCCCCCTATGCAGGTTAAATTAACCTTTAGCCTTCATGTTAAACTATTTAACGAATTTTATGTTAGATAATCCCTTAGCTGAAGGGTCAGCAACAGAAGAATCATTATCTACAGTGATTTCGCCGCTCTTAACCTTTTCATATAATGCGTTGTAGTCTTCTACAGTCCAGTTTTCTAATGACCAGCTTCCTGTAGGAATACCAACAGCATCATCTGCAGCACCAAGAACTGTCTGACCGTTTAATAATGCTCCGCCTTTGTAGAACTTGTCTAAGGTCTGAACTACAGAACCTGCAAGGTCTTTCATAGCTGAAGTAATAACTGCTTCTGAGAATACACTCTGGTCAACGTCAACACCGATTAAAGCAGTTTCTGCAGCTTCTGCAGCTTCCTTACCGGAATTGAACATAGTACCGCCGCATACGAATACAGCTTCTGTTCCTGCTTCGTACCATCCCTTTAACATTGCTGTAAGTTCAGGAGATGCGGAGAAGGTTGAACCGTGTTCCCATGAATATCTCATTTCAACTTCTACGTCTTTTTCTGCTGCTGCTGCGTTTGCGCCCTGAGCGAAGCCATATCCGTATTTAATACATGCAGGGTTATTTCCGCCGCCACCGCCTGAGAATCCAAGCTTGGTGTAGCCTTCCATTACTGCAGCATAACCTGCAAAGTAACCGGCCTGTTCTTCCTGATAGGAAACGCCTACAACGTTGTCAATTCCCATATCCCATCCGTCGATGAATACAAACTGTACTTCAGGGTACTTAGGAGCAACTGCCTTAAGAGCTGTTTCCTGTAAGAATCCAGGAGTTACGAGAACTTCTGCACCTGCTTCGCAAGCGTCAGTCATAGCCTTGATTCTGTCTTCGTCTGTAGCCTTGTCAGCATTAGCCGGCTGATAGTACTTATAAGTCTTGCCGTTTTCATTTGCATAAGCCTTACATCCGTTCCAAGTGAACTGGTTGAAGGAACCGTCCTTTAACTGTCCAACGTCTGTAACCATGGCAATCTGATAAGTTCCGTCTGCTGATTCGCAATCATCAGGAATAGCATCATAGTCTGTTCCCGTAGGTTCGTTGTCGCCGCCGCATGCAGCAAATGCGAATACCATAGCGAGGATAAGTAATAATGTTAAAAACTTCTTCATATTTTCCCTCCTAAAGTAAATAAAAGAAATATTTGCTCTTTAATTATAATACAATTAGAAGTAAAAGTAAAAGTTATTTTTGCATGTTTCTCTGTTTTTTGGACTTTTTTTGTTTATCTGCTATTTATCCCTTAAAAATCTGTACCCAGTAGGTGTTTCCTCTGCTGTCTTTTGCATATCCAACTCCGATATTCGTATACGCACTGCTCAGAATATTGGCTCTGTGACCCGATGAATTCATCCATCCATTCATTACACTTTCTGCAGTTTTTTGTCCTTTAGCAATATTTTCACCGGCAGTTCTATATGAAACTCCATACTTGTTCATCATATCGAAGGCTGAACCGTAGGTTGGTGATGTATGGGAAAAATAACCCTTTTTAGCCATGTCCTCTGCTTTAAGACGGGCCAGCTTTGAAAGCTGACTGTCCAGAGTAAGAGCAGAGAGGCCCTTAGCCTTTCTCTCACTGTTTGTAAGAGATGCCACTTGCTTTTCCATAGAATTTACAGTGCTGACCGTGCCGGTGGAGCCGGTCGAGTCTGTGGTTCCTGTTGACCCGGCTGTTCCGGATGAGTCTGAAGATCCTGTTGACCCGGCTGTTCCGGATGAGTCTGAAG
>CALZFA010000031.1 GCA_945644815.1 uncultured Clostridia bacterium | reverse complement strand
CAGGATATAGTAATCATCGATATTCAGGAAAAAGCAACTTTTGCTGATTATTTTGTTATCTGCTCCGGAACATCAGAAAGACAGATAAACTCACTTGTCGACGATGTTGAGGAAATATTTGCAAAAGAAGATCTCTTTGCAAAGTCCATAGAAGGCAGGAACGGATCCGGCTGGGTACTGATGGATTTCGGTGATGTTATAGTTAACCTGTTTACAAGAGAAATGAGAGAAAAATACAGCATAGAGAAAGTATGGGGAGACTGCCAATTCATTGAAGTGGAGGAATAATAGAAGACATGAATGAGAAGTATAATTTTAGCGAAATCGAAAAGAAGTGGCAAAAATATTGGGATGACAACGAGGTTTTTAAGACCGTAGAGGATGACACCAAGAAAAAATTCTACTGCCTAGAAATGTTTCCATATCCGTCTGGCAAACTCCACATGGGTCATGTAAGAAACTATTCCATCGGCGATGTGGTGGCAAGATTTAAAAAGATGGACGGTTACAATGTGCTTCATCCTATGGGCTGGGACTCCTTCGGACTTCCTGCCGAAAACGCTGCCATAAAACACGGAATACACCCAAGCATCTGGACATGGGACAACATCGCTGAAATGCGTAAGCAGCTCAAGGAGCTGGGTCTTTCCTATGACTGGGATAGAGAGGTTGCTACCTGCCACGAGGATTACTATAAGTGGATGCAGTGGATATTTATCCAGTTCTACAAGAGAGGGCTGGCATACAAGAAGGAGAATCCGGTAAACTGGTGTCCGAGCTGCCAGACAGTACTTGCCAATGAGCAGGTAGTTGAAGGCTGCTGCGAGAGATGTAAGTCACCTGTAGGCAAAAAGAACCTTTCTCAGTGGTATTTCAAGATTACAGATTATGCTGAAAGACTTCTTGACAATCTCGACACCCTGGATGGCTGGCCTAACAAGGTTAAGGTTATGCAGAGAAACTGGATAGGCAAGTCTGAGGGTGCTGAAGTTGAATTTAAAATAAAGGACTACGACGAAACTCTTACTGTTTTCACCACTCGTGTAGACACCATTTACGGTACCACATATATGGTGCTTGCTCCGGAGTATCCGTCGGTTCTTAAGATGGTCGAGGGCACAGAGTATGAACAGCCTGTAAAAGAATACATCGAAAAGGTTGAGCATATGAACGATATTGAGAGAACATCAACTACCAACGAGAAGACAGGTGTTTTCATCGGTAAATATGCAATTAACCCGTTTACAAAGAAGGAAATTCCTATTTATATTTCCGACTATGTGCTCATGGGCTACGGTACAGGCGCAGTAATGGGCGTACCTGCTCACGACCAGCGTGACTTTGAGTTTGCTACCAAATTCGGTATTGATATAATTCCTGTTGTGGATCCGGGTGATCCTGAGATTGATCTCAACAATCTCAAGGCTGCCTGTGCCGCCGAGGGTACACTGATCAACTCCGGTGAATTCAACGGTATGAACAATAAGGAGGCTATCGGTAAGTTTATCGAACTTGTGGAGGAATGGGGAATCGGCAAGAAAACTATCAACTACAGACTTAGAGACTGGCTCATTTCCAGACAGAGATATTGGGGGACTCCAATCCCGATGATTTACTGCGAGGACTGCGGCTGGGTTCCTGAAAAGGAAGAAAATCTTCCTGTACTTCTTCCTACTGATGTTGAATTTACAGGAAAGGGAGAATCTCCGCTGACCACTTCAAAGGTTTTTGCACAGGCTGTATGCCCTAAGTGCGGCAAGCCGGCAAAAAGAGAAATGGACACTATGGATACCTTCCTTGATTCGTCATGGTATTTCTTAAGATACTGTGACCCTAAAAACACTGAAGCGCCGTTTGATTCGGCCAAGGCAAACTACTGGATGAATGTAGACCAGTACATCGGAGGTGTAGAGCATGCAATTCTCCATCTGATGTATTCGAGATTCTTCCAGATGGCACTTTATGATATGGGACTTGTGGACAGCGAGGAACCGTTCAGAAACCTTCTTACTCAGGGTATGGTTAACAAGGACGGAAAGAAGATGAGCAAATCCCTCGGCAATGTAGTAAGCCCTGAAGAAATCATAAAGAAATACGGCGCAGATACGGCAAGACTTTTCATACTCTTCGCAGCACCGCCTGACAGAGAGCTTGACTGGTCAGATGCCGGAGTAGAAGGGAGCTATCGCTTCCTTAACAGAGTATACAGACTGGTATACGAATTCACACAGAAATACCCTGAGGTCCCTGCTGAGTTTAAGGTAGAAGGACCTGCAGACAAATCGCTGAACTATATGCTCAATGCTACAATCAAGAAAGTCAGCGAAGATGTAGGCGGCAGATACAGCTTTAATACGGCTATCAGTTCAATTATGGAGCTGGTAAATGAAATGTACAAGTACAAGGAAGGCGAAAATGTAAATACAGGTCTTCTTGGTAAGGCAGTAAAGGACCTGATTCTTATTCTTTCACCGTTCACACCGCATATCTGTGAGGAAATGTGGGAACACATCGGACAGACAGAATCTCTCGTGAATATGTCTTGGCCTGAATACGACGAAGCGGCACTCGTAAAAGATGAAGTGGAAATCGTTATTCAGGTAAACGGCAAGCTTAAGGATAAGATTTTGGCTGCCAATAATTCAGACAGGGCAGAACTTGAGAAGACAGTACTGGAAAAAGAGAACATCCAGACATTATTAGAAGGAAAAACAGTAGTTAAGGTAGTAGTGGTACCGAATAAACTGGTAAACATCGTAGTTAAATAGTTGAAAATTGAATAATGTAGCGGCTGTCTTTTCATAGAATAAAAAAACAAAAAGGACGGAAAAAATTTTATGAGAAGTAGACAAAAAACAAAGAAAGTACCAAGCCTGAAGGTAATACCCATAGGAGGTCTTAATGAGATCGGCAAAAACATGACTCTCCTTGAGTATCAGAATGAGATTCTTATTATTGACTGCGGGCTATCCTTTCCGGATGATGAAATGTACGGCATAGATATTGTCATCCCGGATTTCACTTATCTGATAGCAAACAGAGATAAAATTGTGGGCATGGTGCTTACTCACGGTCATGAGGATCATATCGGAGCGATACCGTATCTTTTGAAGAATATTAAAATTCCAATTTACGGTACGAGACTTACCTTGGGGCTTGTTGAAAACAAGCTGAAGGAACACAACGTTATAGGCGATTTAAAAACTATCAAGGCCGGAGATAGAGTTACTCTGGGACATTTTGATATTGAAACCATCAGAACTACCCATTCTATTGCAGACTCAATTTGTCTGGCAATAAACACACCTGCGGGAGTGGTTTTCCACTCGGGAGACTTTAAGGTAGACTATACACCGGTAGACGGAGAACCTATTGATTTCTCCAGACTTGCTGAAATAGGAAAACGTGGGGTAACACTTATGCTCTGTGACAGCACTAACGCACTTAGACCCGGTTTTACCGCTTCGGAAAAGGTTGTAGGGCAGACAATAGAAAACATATTCAGAACAGCCAAGACCAGGATCATAATTGCAACATTCTCATCCAATGTGCACAGAGTACAGAGGATAATTGAAAACGCAGTTAAATTCGGCCGCAAGGTTGCTATTTCAGGAAGGAGTATGGAAAATGTTGTAGCCCTCGCCATTGAGCTCGGTTATTTGGATATACCGCCGGGAACTCTTGTTGATCTTAAAATGACCAGAAACATTCCAGACGATAAGCTTGTAATAATAACTACCGGCAGCCAGGGCGAGCCTATGAGCGCTTTGGCCCGCATAGCTTCCGGAGATCATAAATCGGTTAAGCTTAAAAAAGGAGATATGGTCATTCTTTCATCTACTCCGGTGCCGGGAAATGAAAAGACCGTTTCAAACGTAGTGAACAAGCTTTTTGAAAAAGGAGCGGAAGTAATATATTCTGATATCGCTGACATCCATGTTTCAGGACATGCCTGTCAGGAAGAACTTAAACTGCTGCATTCGCTTATAAAGCCGAAGTACTTTATGCCTGTTCACGGCGAGTACAGACATCTGATTCAGCATGCAAGACTGGCTGAAAGTCTGGGAATGTCAAAGGATAATATCTTTGTAATGGAAAACGGCGAAATTCTTAAATTTAACAAGTACAGAGCTGCTAAAGACGAGTCCACAGTAGAAGCCGATGCAATTCTTGTTGACGGTTTAGGTGTTGGCGATGTGGGAAACATAGTCCTCAGAGACAGAAAGATGCTCTCGGAATCAGGTCTTATAATTGTTGTGGCAGCTATAGAGAAGGAAAGCCATATGGTGGTATCCGGACCGGATATAATATCCAGGGGATTTGTTTATGTGAGAGAAAACGAAAGCCTTATGGAAGAAGCAAGAAAAGTTGCTATGGAAGCATTGGAAAAGTGTCAGGACAGAAGAATAAAGGACTGGAACAGTATGAAATCTCATGTGAGAGATTCACTCAGCAGTTTCATATATGAAACAACAAAAAGAAGTCCTATTATTCTGCCGATTTTCCTTGAAGTATAGAGGAGGTAACAGTGTGAACGTTTATGATCAGGCTCATGGCCTGGCCCAGGCCATAAAAAACTCAGAGGAATATAAACAATTTGACAATTATAAGAAACAGATAGATCAGAATGAGGAGCTGGCCCAAATGCTTAAGGACTTTCAATCAAAGCAGCTTCAGATTCAGACTAAAACAATGATGGGTGAACAGATGAGTCCCGAGGATATGGCTTCTGTTCAGCAGCTTTATACTATTATGGCAAAGGATCCTCTGGCAGCACAGTATCTTCAGGCAGAAATGCGCTTTTCGCTGATGATGAAGGATGTTTATGAAATTATCGGCGAAGCTATAGGTGTCGGCAGCCTTTTAGGTTAGTACTTGCAATCAACGCATCTTTTGGTATAATAAGAGAAGTATTAATTAAGTGCGAATTAATTATGTATATTTTTTAAATTAAAGAATGGAGAGATAAAAAATGATTTACGCTAGTGATTTTAGAAAAGGTATTACTTTTGAAATCAACGGAGAACCTCATGTTGTACTTGACTTCCAGCATGTAAAGCCGGGTAAGGGTGCTGCATTTGTCAGAACAAAGTATAAGAACATTCTGACAGGAGCCACAAGAGAAGAGGCTTTCAACCCTGACGACAAGTTCCCGAAGGCTCACATTGAGACAAAGAAGATGCAGTACCTTTACAACGACGGAGAACTTTACTACTTCATGGATATGGAGACTTATGAGCAGGTTCCTATCGCTTTCGACCAGGTTGAGGATGCTATCAAATTTCTGAGAGAAAACGACGAAGCCACAATTAAGTTCTACCAGGGTGCGCCGTTCCTCGTAGAGGCTCCTAACTTCGTAGATCTTAAAGTTATAGAGACTGAACCCGGCGTGAAGGGCAATACTGCAACCAACGTTACTAAGGCTGCAACAGTCGAGACAGGTGCAGTAGTTCAGGTTCCTATCTTCATAGAGGAAGGCGAAGTTATCCAAATTGACACCAGAACAGGAGAATACTTAGGCAGATCCAAGTAAAAATTTTCAAATGTATGAAAAGGGACGCGAAGATTTTTGCGTCCCTTTGTTAAAGGATGAGGTATTAAAATGGATTTAAAGAAAAAGATTTTAATCGCAGTAATTTGCGTAGCAGTTATCATAGTGGCAGGGGCGGTATTTTACATAACAGGATTAGGTAAGGCTCTTGATTCCAACGATACTCAGACTGTAAGTGTTATCATATCTTCCGGTTCAAGTACAGGTCAAATAGGCCAGATACTGGAAGAAGAGGGAATAATAAGCAGTGCAGACAAATTTAAGATATGGTCAAGAATCAAGGGCTATGATAGCCGGTATAAGGCCGGAACTTATACACTTTCACCGTCCATGGATTTTCAAGAAATAGCAGATATAATAGTGAGCGGAAAGGTTACTACCGTAAACTTTACCATACCGGAAGGCTACACAATTTATCAGACTGCAAGTGCAATAGCCGCTAAGGGTCTGGGAGATTATGATACCCTTGTTTCGCTCATTGAAGCCGGTGATTTTGAATATGATTTTCTGAAAGACGCTCAGAATAACAAGAACAAGCTGGAAGGCTATCTTTTCCCTAATACCTATACCGTAGATGAGGGGATGAATGAGGAGCAGATAATAAAGGTAATGCTGGATCAGTTTGAAAAACAGCCTTATAAGGTTTATGCCGAATCAGGAAGTTCATATTCTCTTAATGATATAATAACCGTAGCATCAATAATCGAGAGGGAATGCAAAGTTGACGAGGAGAGACCTCTTGTAGCCAGTGTAATTTACAACCGGCTGGCAAAAGGAATGCCTCTGCAGATGTGCTCCACGGTTCAGTATGTGCTGGGTAAGCAGAAGGAGGTTCTTACCTATGCAGACACCAGAATAGAGTCACCGTATAACACCTATACCAACACGGGACTCCCGCCGGGACCTATATGCTCACCGGGACTTGCGGCAATAAAGGCTGCACTTAATCCTGCGGATACGGACTATCTGTATTTCGTATTAAGCGAAAAACTTGACGGAACCAGCAATTTTTCTTCTGACTATGCACAATTTGAGAAAGATAAGGCTGCTTATGACAAAGCTTACAGAGCAGCTCATTAGTGAAATGGAAAGAAACATAACAAATGACAGTGTAACTGAATATATAAACAGGTTTTATAAACCGGCCAGTCCGGAGCTTGGAACTCTGCGGCTTGAAGCTGAAGCAGAAAAGGTACCTATTATTCTCAGGGAAACAGAAAGCTTTCTCAGAGTTCTGCTTAGTATTGCTGAACCTGAGAGCATACTTGAAATCGGATGCGCTGTAGGATACTCGGCTATGTTTTTTACGGAGGTTACGGGTGCGAATGTAGTAACCGTAGAAAAAGATCCGATAATGGCTGCAAGGGCAGCATCCAATGTAAAGCGACTGGGATACGGTGATAAAATCCGAATATTAGAGGGTGACGGGGAGGAAGTAGCAGATAGTCTCTTTGAGCAGGGGGAAACCCCATTTGATATAATCTTTATCGATGCTGCTAAAAGCCACTATAAACGCTTTTTAGACGCTTCTTTAAAGCTCTGCAGACCGGGAACCGTGATAATATCCGATAATGTGCTTCTTAAAGCCCGCACTGCTTCAGATATTTATGATCCAATGGGAAGGCATAAGACAAATATAAAAAAAATGCGGGAGTATATGGAATATATTACATCAGATCCGAGGCTGGAGACGACAATTATATCCTGCGGCGACGGAGTCTCCGTAAGTAAAATAAAAAAATTATAGCTGAAACAGGAGTTTAAATGAGAAAAATGGAATTGCTGGCACCTGCCGGCGACCTGGAAAAACTAAAAATTGCGGTTCTTTACGGCGCAGATGCAGTGTACTTCGGCGGCGAATTATTTTCTCTAAGGGCCGGAGCAGGAAATATGACTATGGACGAAATGAAAGAAGGAATTTGCTTCGCTCATGAACGCGGAGTAAAGTGCTATCTTGCATTGAACATTTTTGCTCATAATGAGGACATAATACCGCTGAAGGAGTATCTGACAGCTATAAAAAACCTATGTATAGATGCTTTTATTGCCAGTGACCCGGGGATTATAGCTCTGATTCAGGAAATTATTCCGGGGGCAGAAATACATCTGAGCACCCAGGCAAATATGACAAATTATCAGACGGCAGAATTCTGGTATAATATGGGGGTTAAGAGAATTGTTCTTGCCAGAGAACTTACATTTAAAGAGATTAAGGAGATGCGTGAGAAAACACCTTCCGACCTTGAATTTGAAGCCTTTGTTCACGGGGCAATGTGCATTTCCTATTCAGGCAGGTGTCTGCTTTCCAACTTTATGATAGAGCGTGATGCAAACAGAGGGATGTGTGCACATCCATGCCGCTGGAAATATGCTCTTGTAGAAGAACAGCGTCCGGGGCAGTACTATCCTGTGGAAGAGGACAGCAGAGGCACATATATTCTTAACTCAAGAGATTTATGCATGATAGAATATATTCCTGAACTGGCTGAATCCGGAATATCATCGTTAAAAATAGAAGGGAGAATGAAAAGTATATTCTATGTGGCTACTGTAGTTACTGCATACAGAAAGGCTATAGATGCATATTATGCGGACCCGCATAGATTTGAATTTAAGGAAGAGTGGATAAAGGAACTTAAAAAAGTAAGCCACAGAGAATTTACCACCGGTTTTTATTTTGATAAGCCCACTAATAAAGATCAGAACTACCAGACAAGTGCATATACGAGAGACTATACCTTTACCGGGATAGTAAAGAGTTATGATTACGAAACAGGTTATGCCATAGTGGAGCAGAGAAACAAGATGGTTGTCGGCGATGAAATAGAGGTTTTTGGCCCTGGGACTGATTTCTTTGTTCAGCATCTGACAGAAATGTATAACGAGGAAGGGGAACCAATTGAATCGGCACCTCATCCTCAGCAGATTCTGAAGATAAAAATGGCGAAACCGGTAAAAGAAAACTTTATGCTCAGAAAACAAAAGGAGAAAGGAAACTGATATGTCAAATGACCTTGGCAGTGTCCCCATGCAAACGGGGATAATTTTACTACTTATCGCAATTCATGGATTGTTCGTGCTCATCAACACAGCTCTCGGGGCTTCGGGCAGGAATAAAGAAAAACAGGCAAGTGCCAACAAGCTGATAATATTGCTTTGTGCAGTATTCGGAGGCTGGCTGGCATTTACCGGTATATGGGAACTGGTGATTTATTTTGTAGTTCTGGTTTCCGTAGGACAATATTTTCCGAGAAAGCTGGCTTTGCAGCATGCCGAAGCAATAGCAGTTAGAACACTGGCCTTTGACGAAGCCGTTTCCACTCTTTTGCGTCCGGCAACCCTGCTGCTCATGTTTGTATCCAATCTGCTTCTCCGCGTTTTTCGCCAGAAAACCAATGTTGAAGATGGTGAATTTTCGGAAGAAGAAGTAATGTCAATGCTTGAGGTGGGACAGGAAACCGGCGTTATAAAGGAAGAGGGCAGGAAAATGATTAATTCAATCTTTGCCTTTGACGATAAGCTGGCATATGAGGTAATGACTCCCAGGACTGATGTTTTTCTCATAGACATAGAAGACCAGCCGGAAGAATACCTTGATGATCTTATGACTCTAAGATATTCAAGAATACCTGTCTGCGAAGGAGAAACAGATAATATAATAGGCATACTTAATATAAAGGACTATCTTATCAAAGCCAGAGAGGACGGTTTTGATGCAGTTGACATCAAGCCTATTCTCAGAAAAGCTTATTTTGTGCCTGAAACCAAGAATATTGACTCTCTTTTCTTTGAACTGCAAAAGACGAAACAGCAGATTGCCATACTAATAGACGAGTATGGAGGTTTCAGCGGTATTGTCACCATGGAGGACATAATCGAACAGGTAATGGGAGATATCGATGACGAGTATGACGAGGAAGAAGAGATTATCGATAAAATCGACGATAATACCTACCTTGTGGACGGAGATGTAAGCCTTGATGATTTGGATGAGGAGATAGGTGTAACTCTTGAATCCGAAAGCAGCGAAACAATAGGAGGCTTTATACTGGATATTCTTGGAGAAATTCCTGACGAATCGGATGTAGGCAGGATTGTTGAGTATGAAAATTACCAGTTTAAAATAATGGCCATCGGAGAACGCAGAATCGAAAGAGTCAAGATTTACATTATCGGAAGGTGTCAATGTGATGACAGTATCCATAATTCTGAAGCAGAATAAAACAAATTAATCATATTGATTTTTTTGTGTATTTTTGATAAAATGAAATTTGGTTTTGGTGTAATTATTTAAACTTTTTAATTAATTAAACATTTTAATAATAGAGAGGTACTAGAATGAGTGAGAATGTATGCAAATGCAACTGCAATTGCGCCGAGGACAGAAAAGCTCAGTTCGCTGAACTTCAACCTGTTTTAGACCAATATGCAAAGGTGCCGGGTAGTTTAATTACTATTCTGCAGAAGGCTCAGGATATTTACGGTTATCTTTCAATAGATACCATAAACTACATATCCGAAGCAACAGGCATCAAGCCTGCAAAAATTTACGGTGTAGCTACTTTCTATGCACAGTTCAGACTGCAGCCTATCGGCAAGTATCTTATCATGCTTTGCCAGGGTACTGCATGCCATGTTAACGGCTCAGAAATGATAGAAGAAGCTGTGTGTGAATATCTGAACATACAGGACGGCGAAACCACTGAGGATGGGCTTTTCACACTTAACAATGTAGCATGTCTGGGCTGCTGCTCACTGGCTCCTGTTATGATGGTAAGAAGTGCCGAGGGAGATGAAACTTACGGAAACCTTACAAAAGATAAAGTTAAGCAGATTCTCGCTGAAATCAAGGAAAGAGCATAGGAGGTGACATAGATGAGAATTGTTGTAGGCGAAGGCAGCTGCGGTATCGCTACCGGAGCTAAAAAGACCGCTGCAGAATTTGAAAAGCAGATAAAAGAAAAAAACCTCAATGTTAAGGTTGACATTACAGGCTGCGTAGGTACATGTTACCTGGAACCTATTGTTGACGTTTACGATGACAACGGCGAAATGACCAGATATGTCAAAGTTCAGCCTGACAAGGTTGCAGAAATCGTTGAAAGTCATCTTGTTAACCACAAGGTTTGCGAAGAACAGGCTATTTCAGAGGAAGACAAGCAGTTTGTTGCCAAACAGCAGAGAGTAGTTCTCAGAAACTGCGGTGTAATCAACCCTGAAAACATAGAAGAATACATAGCGGCTGACGGATATAAGGCTATCGAAAAAGTCCTTACTTCAATGAAGCCTGAAGAAGTAATCGAAGAAATCAAGATTTCCGGTCTGAGAGGAAGAGGCGGTGCAGGCTTCCCGACATGGTTCAAGTGGAATGCATGCAGACAGAGTCCGGGAAATGAAAAATATCTTGTTTGTAATGCAGACGAAGGTGACCCGGGCGCATTCATGGACCGTTCCGTACTGGAAGGCGACCCTCATTCACTCCTCGAAGGTATGATTATAGGCGGTTATGCTATGGGAGCATCTCAGGGCGTTATCTACTGCCGTGCTGAATATCCTCTTGCTATCAAGAGACTTGAAATCGCCATGGCTCAGGCCAGAGAAAAAGGCTTCCTGGGCAAGAACATATTCGGAAGCGGATTTGATTTCGATATTTATATCAAGGCAGGTGCCGGCGCATTCGTATGCGGTGAAGAAACTGCTCTTATCGCTTCCCTTGAAGGTGAGAGAGGTATGCCTAGACTTAAACCTCCTTTCCCTGCCGCAAAGGGATTCTGGCAGAAGCCGACAGACATCAACAACGTAGAAACCCTCGCAAATGTTCCTTGGATCATCTATAATGGCGGTGCTGCTTTCGGTGCTATGGGTACTGAGCAGTCAAAGGGTACTAAAGTATTCGCTCTTGCCGGAAAGATCAAGAAGGGCGGACTCGTTGAAGTTCCTATGGGTCTTACATTAAGAGAAGTTATCTTCGGAATCGGCGGAGGAATCAAGAACGACAGACAGTTCAAGGCCGTACAGATGGGTGGACCTTCCGGCGGATGTATTCCTGCTGAACTCATCGATACTCCTGTTACATATGAAGACATCAACAAGACAGGTGCTATCGTAGGTTCCGGCGGTATGATCGTAATGGACGAGGACACCTGCATGGTAGATATGGCAAGATACTTCCTCAACTTCACTCGTGACGAGTCCTGCGGAAAATGTAACTACTGCCGTATCGGTACCAAGAGAATGCTTGAGATTCTCGAAAGAATCACAAGAGGTGAAGGCCAGGACGGAGATATCGAAAAGCTTGAAGAACTGGCAATGAAGATCAAGGACGGCTCACTCTGCGGCCTTGGTCAGACTGCTCCTAACCCTGTACTCACTACTCTTAAATACTTCAGAAACGAATATGAAGACCATATTTACAACCACAAGTGTACTGCACACTCATGTAAGGCTCTCATCAGCTTCAATATCACTGATGGGTGCAAGGGATGTACACTCTGCTCCAAGAAGTGTCCTGTGGGCGCTATCTCCGGAGAGGTTAAGGGTCAGCATGTTATCGACCAGACTAAGTGTATCAAGTGCGGCAAATGTCTTGAGACCTGCAAGTTTGGCGCAATAGAAAAAGAATAGGGGAGGAGGAAGCAAAGTGAATAAATTCAGATTAAATATCAACGGCAAAGAAGTTTTAGGCGTTGCCGGTCAGACTATTCTTGAAGTTGCCAAAGAGAATGACATTTATATTCCTACTCTTTGCTATGACGAAAGAACCAAAATTTACGGTTCCTGCGGACTTTGCATGTGCGAGGTTGAAGGAAACCCTAAGCTGTGCAAGGCATGCGCTACAGAAATCGCTCCTGGCATGGTAATCAGAACCAACACAGAAAGAGTAATCGAATCAAGAAAGACAAACCTTGAACTTTTACTCTCCAACCACGTAGGTGACTGCAGACCTCCTTGCGTACTGGCATGTCCTGCTCATACAGACTGCCAGGGCTATGTAGGCCTCATCGCAAACGGCGAATATGAAGAAGCAATCAAACTCATAAAGGATAAGATTCCTCTGCCTGCAGCTCTGGGAAGAGTATGTCCTCATCCTTGCGAAGAGGCTTGCAGACGCGGACTCATTGACGAACCGATTTCAATTCAGCAGCTTAAGCGTTTCGCTGCAGACAACGACCTTGACGGCGAAGCTTTCATGCCTGAATGTGAAGAAGATACGGGAAAGAGCGTGGCCATCATCGGCGGCGGTCCAATGGGACTTTCCGCAGCATATTTCCTGAGACAGATGGGACACGCAGTTACTATTTTCGAAGCAATGCCTAAGGCAGGCGGTATGCTGAGATACGGTATTCCTGAATACAGACTTCCTAAGGCAGTTCTTGACGAAGAAATCGCTACTATCGAGGCAATGGGCGTTGAAATCATCACCAACACCAAGATCGGCGAGGATATTCCGTTTGAGACTGTACAGGAAGATTTCGACGCAGTCCTTTTGGGAATCGGTGCATGGGTATCCACAGGCGTAGGTTGCAAGGGCGAAGATGCTGAAGGCGTTATCGGCGGTATCGACTTCCTGAGAAAAGTTGTAAGAAACGAAGAAATCAAGCTGGGCGAAAAGGTTGCTATCGTCGGCGGCGGAAATACCGCTATGGACGCATGCAGAACTGCAGTAAGACTTGGAGCTAAGGAAGTATACAACATCTACAGAAGAACCAAGGACGAAATGCCTGCTGACATGGTAGAAATCGAAGAAGCAGAAGAAGAAGGCGTAATCTTCAAGAACCTTACAAACCCTCTTGAAGTTATCAAGGATGAGAAGGGTCATGTAAAGGAAGTTGTTCTTCAGGTAATGGAACTTGGCGAACCTGACGCTTCCGGCAGAAGAAAACCTGTTCCTGTAGAAGGAAAGACAGAAACTCTTGCCATCGACACCATGATTCTTGCCATCGGTCAGGCAGTAGACGCTTCAATCTTTGACTGTGACAAGACAAGAAAGGGTGCAATCGCATACGACCCTGAAACCTTCATGACCAGCATTCCTGGCGTATTTGCCGGCGGTGACTGCGGTAACGACAAGATTTCCATCGCTGTTGAAGCTATCGCTGATGCAAAGAAGGTATCAGACATTATAGATGCTTACCTCTACGGTGAGACAATCAAATACGAAAAGCCGTATGTAGTTGAAAGAGACGACATTACAGAAAAGACTTTCGAAGACAGAGAAAGAATGTGCAGACCTGAACTTCCTCAGCTCAGCGCAGAGGAAAGAAAGGACAATTTCACTGAGGTTATTCCTTGTGCATACACAGCAGAGCAGGCTGAAGCAGAAGCGCACAGATGTCTCGAATGCGGCTGCCACGACTACTACGAATGTAAGCTTATCGACCTTGCAAACCAGTATGATGTTAAACCTGAAAGATTTGCAGGTGAAAAGCATGCTATCGAGTTCGAGGATGACCATCCGTTCATCGTGAGAGACCCTAACAAGTGTATCCTCTGCGGACTTTGCGTAAGAGTCTGCGACGAGGTTATGGGTGTAGGCGCTCTCGGACTTGTAAACAGAGGTTTCGATACAGTAGTAAAGCCTAATATGGAAAAACCGCTTGCTCAGTCCGGATGTATTTCCTGCGGTCAGTGTGTAAGTGTTTGTCCTACAGGCGCTCTTCAGGAGAGAACTACTATGATTAAAGAAACTCCTGTAAGAACCGAAGAAACACTGACTACTTGCTCATACTGCTCCGTAGGCTGTTCACTGAAGCTTGAGAGCTGCGGCGACATGCTTATCAAGGCTAACCCTGACAAGGAAGGTCCTGTAAACAAGGGGCTTATATGCGGAAAGGGCAAGTGGGGCTTTGACTGCTCAATGCTTGAAGATAAGCTGGAAGATCCTTTCGTTAAGGAAGACGGCAGATTCAGAGAAGCAGATTACCACGAAGCTCTGGTACTGGTTGCAAAGAGATGCCAGACCATCGGCGCAAAGTACGGAAAGGATGCTATCGCAGTTTCTATTTCCGACAGATATACAAACGAAGAAGCGTATGCACTCAAGAAGATGGCAGAGGTTATGGGAGCAAAGGTTCTCTGCATGAACAACAGACCTAACGGACTTGAAAAGGTTCTGGGCTTTGATGCTTCCCCTAACACCATCGACGAACTGCTTTCAACCAATGTGATCTTAAAGGTTGGTTTCAAGGATGAAAACTCCAGAGTAATCGCTCTTAAGATGAAACAGGCTGCAGAAGCAGGCGCTAAGGTTATCGACGTATGCAGCTGTGAAAACGACCTTGGATTACTTAAGGAAATCGCAAAGGCTATCGTTGACAGCGGCAAGGCTAAGAAGGCTGCAGGCTACGACGAATTCGCTGCATCACTTGCTGATGTTAAGGTTTCAGATGAGGCTAAGGCTATTGCTGACGCTTACATGGGAGCTAAGAAGGCAATGATCGTATTCCAGCAGAATGTACTTTCTGTAGAAGCTGCTGAGCTCATCGGTGACATCGCAATGATTTCCGGTCACATCGGAACTCCTCGTGACGGTATTCTTCTGGTTAAGGCTAAGAACAACTCACAGGGTCTCGTTGATATGGGTATCACTGCCGGCAAGGAAGCTCTCGAGGGAGTTAAGGCTCTGGTTGTATTCGGCGAAAATGCTGACATCGACACTGAAGGTCTTGAATTCCTGGCAGTATGCGACACTCATATGACTGAGCTTGCTGCTAAGGCAGATGTAGTTCTTCCTGGAACAGGATTCGCTTCAACCAACGGTACATACACCAACACTGAAAGAAGACTTCAGCTTGTTGAGGCTGCTATTGACGAAGGAATCTTCCTGTCCAACTGGGAAATCGCTGATGAAATCGCAAACATCTTTGAGGAAGAATTTGCTTGGGTAGACACTGATGATATTTCCGATGAAATGGCTGACGAAGTTCCTGCTTACAGATATGCTGTTATCGGCGAGGTTCTTGGCGGCGCACTTAAGCCTACAGAAAACGCTGAGCTTGTTGTAGTGGCAGGCGGTGCAATGGTTGATGAATTACCTTGCACAGACAGCCTGATGCAGATGATCGCAGACAGACTTCCGAAGCCTGCAAATCCGACTGCATAAGC
>CALZFA010000030.1 GCA_945644815.1 uncultured Clostridia bacterium | reverse complement strand
TCCAAAGATGAGTACGTGGATACATTTATAGATCTTATCGAAAAGCACCTCAGGTAAGGTGCTTTTTTTTACAGCAGTTCAGCCAGTTCATATATAAGTCTTTCAGTCTTCTCCCAGCCCAGACACGGGTCTGTGATGGATTTTCCGTATACGCCCTCACCTATGGCCTGGCATCCATCTTCAATATAGCTTTCTATCATAAGACCCTTTACCATACCGGCAATATCTTCGTTGAATCGCATAGAGTGAAGGACCTCCTTGGCGATTCTGATCTGTTCCAGATAATTCTTTCCTGAGTTGGCGTGGTTGGTGTCTACCATAATTGCCGGATTATCAAGCCCTTCTTCATGGTACATATTGCAGACGGTAATCAGGTCCTCATAGTGGTAGTTGGGCAGAGACCGACCCCTCTTGTTCACATAACCTCTAAGGATAGCGTGAGCGTAAGGATTACCTTTGCTGGTTACCTCCCAGTTGCGATATATGAAAGTATGTGAGCTTTGAGCCGCAGTGATGGAATTCATCATAACCGAAAAATCTCCGCTGGTAGGGTTCTTCATTCCAACAGCGATGTCAAGTCCGCTGGCAGTAAGACGATGCTGCTGATCCTCTACAGAGCGTGCTCCCACAGCCACATAGGAAAGCAGGTCTGACAGATACCTGTGGTTTTCCGGATAAAGCATCTCATCAGCACAGGTAAAGCCTGTTTCCTTTACAGCCCGCAGATGAGTCTCCCTTACAGCTATAATGCCTTTCAGCATGTCCTCATTCAAATTGGGATCCGGCTGGTGAAGAAGTCCTTTATAACCCTTGCCTGTGGTACGCGGCTTGTTTGTGTAAATCCTCGGCACGATGAAAATCTTTTCTTCCACTTTCTCCTGAACCGGCCTCAGCCTTGAAATATAATCGATTACCGCATCCTCATTGTCCGCCGAGCATGGTCCTATGACTAAAAGCAGCTTCTTCGAACGGCCTGCGATAATGTCTTTTATCTCGTTATCACGTTTTTCCTTAAGGGCCGCCATTTCTTCTGTAACGGGAAGCATTTCCTTGATTTCCTTAGGAATGATAAGCTTCCTCTTGAATTCCATATTCATCTATTCTTCCTCCGGTTCTTCCTTATCAAATAATTTTCTTCTGGCGGTTGAACGCCTCATCATATCCTTGATGCCTTCTTTGTCAGCCTCCATAAGCATCCTTTCCAGCTTGGAAAACTCCATGGTAAAGAGCTTCATCTGGTGAAGGAGAGCATCCTTGTTAAGAAGGAAAAGCTCGCTCCACATAGTCTCGTCGATTCTGGCGATTCTGGTCAGGTCGCGGAAAGAGTCTCCTGTAAAGTCCTCCAGTTTTTCTGTGTGATTGCACGTCATCAGAGACATGGCTATACAGTGTGTCAGCTGTGAGACAAATCCTATCATCTCGTCATGCTCTGCCGGCGGAAGTTCGGAAATACGGGCAAATTTAAGAAGTTTACCTATCTGCCTGCATACATCTTTTGCTTCCTCGGTATTCTTTTCCGTAGGCACCACAATATAGTTGGCAGAGTGAAAAATCTTTTCATTGCTGTTTCTGATTCCCAGTCTTTCACATCCCGCCATGGGATGTGCCGCTATGTATTCGCAATCCTCTCTGAGCATATTCTGAATATCATACACCACGCATCCCTTTACACCTGTTACGTCGGTGATTATGGCCCCGTTTTTGAAATATTGCTGGTTACCCCTTATCCATTCCTTGAAAATGTGTGGATAAAGGGCAAATATTACCACGTCAGCCGCCCCTATCATTTCAGGATCCGCAGTTACCGAGCCTTGGTATATAATGTTGTTTGACAAAGCATACTCTATGGTATCCCTGTCCGTATCTATGGCATGAACTTTAAGCCCTCTCTTCGTCAGCCCTCTGGCGTAACTTCCGCCGATAATTCCCAGACCGACGATTAGAATATTGGTTTTCTCATTTATCTTCAATTTTTTCTACCTCAATTCCCAGGCTCGTCAGCTTCTCGAAAAAGTCAGGGAAACTTTTTGTCACCGCTTCAGCGCCTTCTATTATTCCTCCTGTCAAAGTCAGAAGCACGGCCTCGGACATGACAATTCTGTGATCGTTGAAGCCGTCAAGAGGCTCCTCGGGGGCTTTGATTCCTCCTGCGCCTATGGTTATGCGGTTTTCTTCCATAGTCACCTGCACACCAAACTTTCGGAGAACCCGGGTCATTACGGCTCCTCTGTCGCTTTCCTTAATTCTCAGCCTTTTTGTGCCTGTAAACACGGCTCCTCTTCCGCCTGCTGCCGCAGCAGCAAAAAGAATCGGCCCCAGATCCGGACAGTCGGAGATGTCAAGCTCGGGACATCCTTCCCCAAGTTGTTTCAGCATTTCCCCACATACTATATCTCCCTGCAGACTGCCGCCGTCAAGGTTTCCCACCTTCACATCGCCGCCCAGCATGTCCAAAGCCTGAAAAAAGGCTGCATTAGAGTAATCTCCTTCTACTTTCGCCCTCTGAGGGCAGTATCGCTGCCCGCCCTTAATTATAATTGTATTTTCATCGGGTCTTTCCCATCCGATACCAAAGGTTTTCATTGCGTAAAGGGTCATTTCCACATACGAACGGCTCTCCACAGGAGGTATGATTTTCATTATGCTTTCACCGTCCAGCAAAGGCATTGCAAAAAGGAGCCCGCTTATAAACTGGCTGGATATATTGCCGGCAACTTGGAAAGTCCCTGCCGCAAGGGGTCCTTCCACCGTGAGTTTGCCTGAGGACCTGCAAAACATGAGTCCCCGTTCTGCACAGAGCTTTTCATAGACATCCAGAGGCCTTTCCATGAGCCGCAAGCTTCCCCTAAGCTCCGATTCTCCCTCCGAGAGGAGACACAGGGGCACAAAAAACCTGAGAGTGCTGCCGCTCTCTCTGCAGTTTAAAATTCTTTTTTTCCGACATCCCCATATCTTGCTGCCTACGCCGGTAATCTTCATCGTATCGGATGCGCCATTTACTCTTTCGCACACCGTCCCCAATGCCTTAAGGCAGTCCAGAGTGGCCAGTATGTCCTGAGAGTCCGCTATTCCTTCGATTTCCGAAGTCCCGTCAGCAAGGCCTGCGCATATGAGCAGTCTGTGTGCCATGCTCTTCGAAGGCGGTGCTTCTACGAAGCCCCGAGCCTTACCTTTGTTTACTCTGACTTTCATTTTTTATCTTTAATCTTTTCCTCCAGAAAATCTATAGCTTCCAGATATCCGTCAGTGCCGTGCCCTGTAACGGTGAAGCAGCAAGCCTCTCTGACATAACTTATCTGTCTGAAAGCCTCTCTTTCCTCCACCTTTGATATATGAACCTCTGCCGCAGGTATTCCCACAGCTTTTAATGCATCTAACAAGGCAATGCTGGTATGAGTATAGGCACCGGGATTCAATACCATGGCATCAACATCCTCGTAATAAGCCTGCTGAATTCTGTCCACCATATCTCCCTCGTGGTTTGACTGATAGAAATCAACCTCAATTTCCGCTTGGCGGCAGTGCTTCTCGATCTTTTCTACAAGATCATGATAACTTTCACTGCCGTATTTGTCCGGTTCCCTTATTCCAAGCATGTTGAGATTCGGACCGTTTATAACCAGAATTTTCATTTGTTTTCTCCTGTCTTCAGCCAGTCGGCTCCGTATCTTGCTGCAAGAAGGTCTGCAAGAGTAAGCGCGGTCACCGCATTTATTACAACTCCCGCCCTGTGAACTACAGCCGGATCATGGCGTCCCTTAAGTCTTAGGAGGGCGTTTTCACCCTTTTTGATGTCCACGGTCCTCTGCTCTTTGAAAATAGACGGTGTGGGCTTTATTGCGGTTCTGAACACTATAGGCATTCCGTTTGTAATACCGCCGTTGATTCCGCCGCTGTTATTTGTCTCCGTGTATATTTTTTTGCCGTCGGTTCTCAGACAGTCGTTGGCCTGAGATCCTCTCATTCGGGTAATGCCAAAACCGGCTCCGAATTCCACTCCCTTGACGGCGGGTACAGAAAAAATCGCGTGAGCCAGCATACCTTCCGCCGTGTCAAACCACGGTTCACCTACACCTTCCGGCATCCCCAAAACTACCGTTTCCAAAACTCCTCCCACGCTGTCGCCGTCTTTTGCAGCATCCAGTATTATCCTTTCCATTTCGGATGCAGCTTCAGCATCCAGAACGGGAAAGTCTGTCTCCGCCAGCACTCTTAGATCTGTTTCGTCGGCAATTTCTCTATCTGTAATACCTCCGCAGCTTTTAATATGGGTACCTATGTATATGCCCTTATCCTCAAGCGCCTTCATAACCATAGCTCCTGCTGCCACGAGAGCAGCGGTAATCCTGCCTGAAAAATGCCCTCCTCCTCTATAGTCCTCAAACCCTCCGTACCTGTACATGGCCGTAAGGTCTGCATGAGAGGGACGGGCAAGCCGGCTTATGTCCTCATAGTCTTTGCTCCTGATGTCCTCGTTTCTTATTATTATGCAAAGAGGCGTCCCCGTGGTATACCCGTTAAAAACACCGCTTAATATTTCATAGCTGTCAGGTTCTCTTCTGGCGGTGGATATCCTTCCCGACGGACGGCGCTGTGTCAGTCTGGCGGCTATATATTTCTCGTCAATTCTGATCCCTCCCGGCAGTCCGTCCACTACGGCTCCTATGGCAGGGCCGTGGCTTTCTCCGAACAATGTAACGGTCACAACATTTCCAAATGTGTTTTTCATCCGAATACCTCCAGATAATCCCTGGTAAGCTGCTCCTCTGATGCAGCTTCAAATCTAAAGCTTCCTATATTGTCAAGCCTTACTGTTACGATGCTTTCGCCCTCAGCCTTCTTATCATGCATTGCAGCTTCAATAACCTTCACAGGCTCCGGCGCCTTTTCGAAAAAGCCTACAGGCAGATTCTCTCTTTTCAGAACTTCCTGTATCCTTTCTCTTACAGCCCCGCTGCACATAGGCAGCATCCCCAGTGCCACACACTCACCGTGGTACAGTCCTGTCACAGCTTCGATGCCGTGGCCGAGAGTGTGACCGAAATTGAGGACTTTCCTCAAGCCCTTTTCTCTCTCGTCCTCTTCAACCACACGAACCTTCAGGGCAACCGCGGCTGCTATAATTTCATCTATGTCAGGGTTTCCCGCGATTCCGCAGCTTTCTATACGTTCAAACAGCTCCGGATCCATACAGGCTGCTATCTTTATTATCTCGGCAGCGCCACAGGCAAACTGTCTGGGGCTTAAAGTCTTCAGCACGTCGGGATCTATGATGACCCCTCTTGGCTGGTGAAAAGCTCCTATTATGTTCTTTACACCGTTAAGGTCAACCGCAGTCTTTCCTCCTACAGAGGAATCCACCTGGGAAAGAAGCGTGGTTGGAACGTTATAAAAGTCTATGCCTCTCATATAGCAGGCTGCGGCAAAACCTGCCATATCGCCTGCTACACCGCCGCCTACGGCAACTACGCAATCCCTTCTCGAAAAACCTTCTTTGAGCATTTTATTGCAGATATTGAGAAAATTCTGAGGTGTTTTGGAAGCTTCTCCTTCTTGGAAAATACCTGCCACGGAAACTTTGCATGCAGATGCCAGACCGCAGTAATGTTCCACCGGCACCTGGCTGTCAGTGACTATCATAACTTTTCTGTCAAGGTCAAAAATCTCAGCCGCTCTCTTAAGAGCTCCTCTCTCAATAACTATATTATAGCTGTCTTTACCCAATCCCACAGGAATGATCATCGAGACTTTCCTCCTATTTTTCCTTATATACTTTCTGCGGATAAAGGTTCTTGTAGGACCCAACAATTTTGATTTTATCGCAGCTTTCTTTCATTTCTTCTATACAGGCAATGCCTTCGTCACCGTAAATATCCCCCGCAGCCTCAACATAAAAATAATACTGCCAGAGGAGCTCTTTCATAGGCCTTGACCTTAAGGTTCTGATGTTAAATCCGTGTTTTCCTATGATGGTCAGAGCATTTGCCAGGGAACCGGCCTCATTTCTTGCGGTAAAAACAAGGGAGAAATAGGGCTCGCTGCCGCTTCTTTCTGAATGTCCTTCCACTCTGGAGAATACGGCAAATCTGGTAGTGTTTGATCTGTCATCGTTAATGCTTCTTGCCACAACGGAAAGTCCGAACAGCTCAGCCGATTCTGCGCTTCCGATGGCGGCAATTGTTTTATCATTTGTCTTCTTTACATACTCGGCCGCAAGGGCTGTATTGGAATATTCATTTTCTTGCAGGGCTCTTTCTTTTATAAACGTGGAGCACTGGGATAGAGCCTGTGGATGACTTACCACCGTTTTTATGTCATCGATAGCAGCTCCCGGTATTCCTAAAAGGTCATGGGTAACAGGCAGGTCATACATGCCGTTTACATGAAGACTGCCTGAAAACATCAGATCACTGACCTGGTCCACATCCCCCGCAAAGCTGTTTTCGACAGGAAGAAGAGCACAGTCGCAATCGCCGGACTCTACTGCTTCATAAGCCTTTTTAAAGCTTGAAAAGGCTACCTTCTCCGCAGTTGGAAAAAGATGACACGAAGCAATGTGCGCAAAAGCCCCTTCAGTTCCGGAGTATGCCACTCTGAGACCTTTCATCATGGAAGTCTGGTATCTTCTGGAGACAGCCATCACCTCTTTGAGAAAACTTATATAATATGAACGCAGTGTTTCGTCCTGCACTCTTGCCGCTCCGTTTTCGAGCACCTCGTTCTCCCTGCCTGGATCCAGCACCGGAAGGCCGTTTTTCATCTTAAATTCTGCCACATCGTGAACCAGTGCCATCCTGCGGACAAAAAGCTCTGCCATAGCATTGTCTACTTGGGTGATTTCTTTTCTTAATTCCTTTAAATCCTTCATCGTATGTTTTACCTCTTAGTTATCCGCAAGTCCGTAATCGGCTGCCAGCGCTCTAAAGGCTTCTTCTGACCTTTCTATCTGTTCTCTCGATACACAGTAGGATATCCTCACATATCCCTCTATGCCGAAACTATCGGAAGGTACCAGCAGCAGTTCATATTTTTTTGCCCTCTCCGAAAACTCTTTTCCGTCTCCTGACGGTGACTTTACAAAAAGATAAAAGGCTCCGTCAGGCCGGGCAGCTTCAAAACCGCATCCTGTTACTATATCGTAAATCAGCTGTCTGTTTTTAGCATACTCCTCCAGATCGGAGGTAACCCCCAGATTCATGGCTGTCACATACTGCATTAGTGCCGGAGCACATACATATCCCAGACTTCGGCCGCTGCCGCACACCGCTGAAAAGATTTTTTGACGGTGTTTAGCTTTAGGAGATACCATTATGTATCCTATCCGCTCTCCCGGCATGGAAAGGGATTTGCTCCAAGAATAGCATACAATAGTATTATCGTAATAATGAGCCGGAAGCGCAAGCTTGATTCCGTCGTAGACAAGCTCTCTGTAAGGCTCGTCCGATATAAGAATAATCTCGTTGCCAAAACGTGCCTGTGCATGGTCAAGAACCTGTGCAAGTTCCTTCAGACTTTCTTCAGTCAGAACAGCTCCTGTAGGATTGTTAGGTGAATTTACGATAACCGCTGCCGTCTCCGGACCTAAAGCTTTCTTTAAAGCGTGAAAATCCGGCTGGAAGTCTTCAGTCCTTACCGGAACCTCTTTTGCAACTCCTCCGGCATTTTCAATAAAAACTCTATATTCCGGGAAGTACGGTGCAAATACAATGACTTCATTTCCCTCATTGCACACAGATTTCAGAGCGATAGCAAGAGAAGCAGCTGCTCCCGCTGTCATATAAAAGTCAGAAGGCTCACATTCTATGCCGTATCTTTCATTCACATATTCACTTACGGCTTTTCTTACCTCCATGTATCCCGGTGCTGAGGTATAGCCGTGAAGGGCTGCCGGTCCGGTTTCCTCAAGGAGATGGATAAAACTCCTGGTAACTCTTTCGGGACAAGGCACATTTGGATTGCCAAGGCTGAAATCCATAACCTTGTCCTCGCCGATTTCAGCCTTTCTTTTATTTCCGTATTCATATAAATCTCTGATTTCCGAACTGTTTTCCCCAAGTTCCAGCATTTTAGCGTTTATCATCGTTTCTATATTCGGGTCCTTCCTCTGTTGTATCTGTTGTATAAGTATAACATTTTTTAAAGATGAAATCATTATATAGTACTTTTGCCTCGCCTGTCAACCGCCGCAGACCCAAAAAACGAAAAATTTTCAGAAAATTCTGAAAAAACTATTGACAGCGATATTTCACGGGTGTATAGTAGCATCATAACTTGACATTTACGGAAAAGAGGAAAAATAAAATGGCTAAAACATCAAAAAAATCAATTGTAATCCTGCTTATTTGCATGTTAGTTGCCGCTATCGGCTTAACGGGATGCGGCGGCAATGAAAATGGCGGAGACGCTGAAATGATTAAGATTGGTATCATGCAGTTTGGTGAGTTTGAGGCTCTTCAGAACGCAAACAAGGGTTTCCAGGACGGACTTGCAGAGCTGGGATATGTGGAAGGTGAAAATGTTACTTTCAACTACCTGTCAGCAGCGGCAGACACAGCTAACTGCCCTACCATTGCAGATACTCTTATCAACGACGGATCAGACCTTATCCTTGCTATTGCAACTCCTTCAGCATCAGCAATAAAGGAAAAGACTTCTGACATTCCTGTGCTTTTTACAGCTGTGACTGACCCTGCAGGTTCAGGTCTGGTTGCCGACAACGAAGCTCCGGGAGGAAATCTTACAGGTACTTCTGATATGAACCCTGTAGAACAGCAGATCGCATTAGGCAAGCAGCTCATTCCTGATGCCAAAAAGGTTGCCATCATGTATTGCTCCAGCGAGTCCAACTCCAAGATTCAGTCAGATCTGGCAGAAGCTGCAATCAAGTCCGCCGGCATGGAAGCAGTAGTTAAAACCATATCTGCTATCGATGAGGCTAAGTCCGCAGTAGAATCCCTCAAGGGACAGGTTGACTTCATCTACATCCCTACAGATAATACACTGGCAGACGGTATGACAACCGTTGCGGCAGCGGCAAAGGAATGCGGTCTTCCTACCATCGTAGGTGAATCCGGAATGGTTAATTCAGGCGGTTTTGCTACATACGGCATTGACTACTACGAATTGGGAAAGGCTACTGCTGCTATGGCAGTAAAGATCTTAAAGGGAGAAGCTTCCCCTGCAGAAATGGCTGTTGAATATCAGACAGATGAAGCCGTTCTCGAAATAGCAATCAACAAGGAAACTGCGGATGCTCTCGGAATTGTAATCCCTGAGGATGTTCTCAGCAAAGCTACTATACTGCCTGCCGAATAATTTCGGCAGCACCGCTCCGGCGGAATTATTTTACGGCCCCAAAAGCCGGTTTGTTTAGGAGGAAAAAATGATTACTACAGCAACCTTGATAAGTGGTCTGGCACAGGGACTGATCTGGGCCATAATGACTCTTGGTGTATATATAACATTCAGAATACTGGATATAGCAGACTTAACCGTAGAGGGGACATTCCCTCTGGGCGCTGCGGTGACTGCAGTTTTAATTAACAGCGGTATTCACCCTGTCTTGGCAGTCTTTATGGCTGTACTGGCAGGCTCTCTTGCAGGTTTTGTCACAGGTATTTTCCACACCGTATTTAAAATACCTGCTATTCTTTCGGGTATTCTCACCATGATAGCGCTTTATTCAGTAAATATCCGAATAATGAGTGACAAGGCTACTGTAGCAATCGAAAAACCTTCGGTAAAAAAACTTATGCAGAATCTGCTTCCCCAAGGCACCGCCAGCAATACAATTTCCATCATTCTGGGGGTGACGGTCTGCATTGCGCTCGTAGCTCTTCTCTACTATTTCTTTGGTACGGAAATAGGCTGCGCCGTGAGAGCCACAGGAAGCAATCAGAATATGGCAAGGTCACTGGGAGTCAGAACGGACCGCATTATAATCCTTGGCCTTATGATCTCCAATGCGCTGGTGGCTTTGTCCGGCAGCCTAATTGCACAGCTTGACTACGGCTCAGCCCTCGTAAATATGGGACAGGGCACCATTGTAATCGGGCTTGCATCCGTCATCATAGGTGAAGTGATCTTTATCAGAAAAGACAGGAATTTTGCGGTAAAGCTCATGGCTATCATCGCCGGAGCCATTATATACAGAACCATTATCGCCTGCGCCCTTACCTTCAGTTTCCTGAAGGCCACAGACCTTAAGATAATTACAGCCGTTATAGTATCAATAGCACTGGCACTTCCTGTAATCAAACAGAATATTTCAGAAAAAAAGCTTCGTGCCGATAATGCAAGGAGGCTTGATTCCCAGCTTAAGGATGCTGAAATCGGAGGTGAGAGTATTGCTTAAAATGATACACATTGACAAGTCCTTTAATATAGGAACCATTAACGAAAAGAAGGTCCTAAACGACCTTAACCTTACCATCAACGACGGCGACTTTATTACCGTTATCGGCGGCAACGGTGCAGGAAAATCAACTATGCTGAACACCATTGCCGGGGTCTGCAAAGCGGAAGGCGGCAGAATTATACTTGATGGCCGGGATATTACCTACAAGAGTGAGACAGACAGAGCCAGATATATTGGCCGTGTATTTCAGGATCCCATGATGGGGACCGCCCCTACTATGATGATAGAGGAAAACCTGGCCATGGCATACAGAAGAACAAAGAAGAGAGGTTTGGGCTGGGGAATATCTGCCGGAGAAAGAGAAATCTATCGCAAGGAACTGGCTCAGCTTGGGTTGGGTCTTGAAGACAGAATGTCCACCAAGGTAGGTCTTCTCTCAGGAGGTCAGAGACAGGCAGTTACGCTGCTTATGGCTACTCTCCAGAAACCGAAGCTTCTCCTTCTTGACGAACACACCGCAGCCCTGGATCCTGCCACATCGGCAAAGGTTCTGGAACTAAGTGACAAAATAGTGAAAGAAAACAATCTTACTGCTCTCATGGTAACTCATAATATGCAGAATGCCATAGATTACGGCAACAGGCTCATTATGATGGACGGCGGCAGAATTATCCTCGACATAAGCGGAGAGGAGAAGAAACGCCTTACCATTGAAGTTCTTCTTAAAAAGTTTGAAAGTATAAGCGGAGGAAAGTTCACTACCGACAGTGTTCTCCTTGGCTGAACTTTTACATATTTTTTCCTAAACACCTAAACATAAAGCAAGAGAGCCGCCCCTATGGAGCCGCTCTTTTGCTTTTCCTAAACACAAAACAATACAATGATTTACTCAATTACATATACGGTAGTCCACCGTGCACCCCATATGCCGCACTGTACCAGTCTTTCCATATACAGGTCTACGGTTTTACCCTTGATCGCACTGCCCACATCGTTGGCAATGGCATAGCCGTAACCTTCGATATACAGTAATGAACCCAATGGAATAAGCTTTTTATCCACTGCACAGGTTCCGTACTCGCATGGCAGGCCGTAGGCTCCTCTCGGATTTCCCGAAAAGTAGTAGGATACAGCCCTGACATGAGTGTATTTTTCCTTGTACTTCAGTCCGGCAGGTACACCTGAAAGTATTTTTGTGCCATAACTGATAATCTTATCTTTCTTTTCTCTGATTATCTCACTTTTTATCAGCGTTCTTTCTGCTTCTTCGCCGTTTACAAGGGTTATTTCATAGATTTTTTTCTGCAGACCCTGGCTTCCTTCCTGTATTACCTTAGTTTCCCCAATAACCAGATTTTTGTCTGCCTGATATTTTACTTCAAAGTCTGTGGCAACTTCCTCTGTTACAATATCCTTGGTTACCCTCTTTACTGTAATCACATCGCCGGCTCTTACCTTTTCATCCTGTTCCGGTTCTGTTATATCCATTTCACCCAGTGTAATTTCAAGCTGTTCCAATATTTCTCCCGCCGTAGCCGGAAGTGTTCTGACTGTAATTTCTTTTCCGTCAGACTTTACTGTCACATCATATGCCTTAACAATGCTGATGGTCATTTCATCCGTTATTCCATCATAAAGCTGTGCACTGATTATATCCTGTCCGTAAACATAGTCTATATCATGATTTTCTATAAAGCTGTCTACTCTCATGCATGTGGTTTCATATACCTTGGTATCTACTGTTCTGGAATCATCGATTTTTACAATGACTGTCTTTGGCGTGGCAAATCCAACTATCATTATACCGCAGACGCAAATCAGTGCTGCTGCGGAAACAGCCCGGGCAATGCGAGGGTGAGCTCTTCTCTGCGTGTTTATAGGCTCCATGCCTGCCTCAAAGACTTCTATATATTCGTCGGCAAGGCTGCGGAGCCACTTTATTGACGCTTCAATAAAGCACTCTGTTTTTCCTTTTGGTTTGTCAATCATAAGCCCTCCTTTTTAGTGTACAGGGCATTTTACCATATTTTTTCCAAAAAGTCAAAAACCCCGCCGGATGGCGGGCGAGAGGGCTTACCTCTTTTTTATATATCCCATTCTCTATGGGCAATATATTTCATCTCAGCAATACTCTGTGAGAACTCTTCAAGAATATCTTCATCTTCCTGTTCCAAAGCGTTAAAGTCTCTATCCAAAAGAATCTGATATGTTGAATCTTCAGTGGTTATAACAGTACCAATTCCTTTAATATTACCAAAAAGATCAACCCATATTATAATATCAACATTTCCCTCACTCTCTGCTATGGAGAGATTTGTAAATAAGCTAAACAATGATGCCTTATGTACTGCAAAGGTGTGCCTTGAATCACTTCGGCAATAATCTCCAAACTCATTTTTCTCGTAACCCTGGGCATACTTTTCAATAATTATGCAATTCCCATATGTATGCACGCCAATATATACCGAAACAATCACTCCAATAGCAATCATCCCGATTATAGCTGTTTTTTTGATACCCTGCTTCATATCTGTATTGTTTTCCTCCCATATTTTTTATATTGTTCATCATGTGTTACCATAATTATGGTCTTATTCTGTTTATTTAATTCCAGTATTAGTTGCATAACCATATCCGCATTTTCTTTGTCAAGACTACCCGTGGGCTCATCCGCCAAGATTACAGTAGCTTTCTTTAAAAACAGTCTCGCAATAGCAACTCGTTGCTGCTCTCCACCGGATAAAGAGTATACTTTTCTCTCCCCCATACCTGTCATACCAACCATATCTAATGCTTCTTCCATGCCTATTTCTGTCCGATAAGCAGGGTGTATCATTTCAAGATTTTCATACACGGTTTTTTTCTCTACCAACGCAAAATTCTGAAAAATGAACCCAGTTTTTTCGCGAAATATTCTTAACAAATCTTTCTTTTTACTCACATCCAGACCATCAATCATTATACTTCCGGAATCGAATGGTTCTAAACCACCAATCATATTAAGTATGGTTGTTTTTCCGGCACCACTGCTTCCGTTGATTACAACAAATTCTCCCTGCTCTACTTCAAGTGAAAAATTCTCGAATAAAACTCTTTCTCCGTACCTTTTGGTAATGTCTTTTATTTCAATCATTGTCAGTATCCACCTTTCAGCGTTTTGGGAATATTATGATTTTCATAAATGGTTATAAAAACAGTGAACATTATAAATATGGATAAATATGATAATGTCAGGGATAAAAATACCCACAATAGGTTTACCATATTACACATTATACTCAGAAACACTAACATCCCTGTAGTAATAATTAAAACTATGCTGATCATTTTAAAGACAAGAGAATACCTCTTTGCAAAATGTTCACCCAATATTTTTCTTACAGAAATCTCCTGTGCTCTGAACTTAAATTCCGCTTTAAGGGCAGCATAGAATGAAATGTAAAAAAGAATTGATATAACAAGAGCAAGAACAATATTAACTGAAGCTTCCATCATACTGCTGTTTCTTTTTTGTTCATAGAGGTCATATACATTATCTGCATACCACACCTGATTTTCATAATTGATGCTTTCAATAAATTCCCGAAAATTGTTTTCGTCTTTAAATTTCATTATCGCAGTGCATACATTTGCTGCAAACTCTTTTTTCAGAGTGTTGTGTGTATCAATAATTACTATGGGGTTCCTGACGCAATTGTCGGAAAGATTATCGGCCTTAATATCCAAGAGCGTCGTTTTATATGGTTTTTTGACTGAAGTAATTCTTATTTTCTGACCCATATCGTCTCCCGATAATGTTTTTATAATCTGTTGCAAATCGCTCCATACTTCTTTTGTTTTTAGTTTTTCTCCATCGTATGGGGATATAATATAAAAACTATCTTTAGACATGTGTGAAAGGTCTACAGGCAAGCCAATCTTTTCAGCACCTTTTAAATTTGCATATACAATAATGTCACTGCAGTCTGTTAAGATTTCACTCATGCCGCCATTATCAGCAATATTAAATGCCAGACTGATGTCATATTCGTCTAAGTACCGCTGATAGAAATCCGCCGCATATTGGTTGTCCAATTCATGGTTAGCCATGGTGCTTTCCTCTCTGGAAAAAAATACAACACTTTCGTAATCTCCATATTGGTTCCATAGCGTTCTTTGGTTAATTGTCTTATATGCATCAGCAATATTCTGCATACACAACGCCATGGCAGAGATAAACAAAACCAGTGCAGCAGACAAAAGAATAATCGAAGAATATCTTTGCAATTTACTATGGGGCATATCAGCAAAGACCTTTCTTATATCCGGAATTTGCAATTGCCAAAGAGTAACTGATGTTGATACAATAAGTAATGCAAGTACCGCACAAACAAGATATGTTCCGAACGCAGAAGCCTCCGTAATCAAACTCGCAATAACCATACCCATTACCGATGCCACTGATAATATAAGTATATTACGCAATATTACATTTATATTAAGTTTTAATTTATCGTACCCGTTAATGTATTTTACGCATATTTCTTGCCTCAAAGCCGCACTTTCAACCGCAGTAACAAAGATAACGACGACTAAAGCAAAACTCCATGCAGTAGTTAAAAACAAAATATGATCCCCACTGTAACCGCCATCATGCAGCTTTCCCGTTCCGTATTTGTCTATTGTGAGGGAACGAAGTTTTTCAATACTGCCCTTTTCGCCGATTACACTGTAAATATATATCCACGGATTATCAGCAATATCGCTCATATCTTTAAACACAATTTCTCGATGTCCGCTAAACATTGAAAAAAACTTCATCTTTTCGTTTACTTTAAATTTTTCTTTTACCAACGCCGAGGTTTTATCGTCTGTTGTATAAATAGTATATCTTGAAGCATCCGCCGAAAAAGGTCTATAGTCTATAGCATAAATGCCAAGATTGAGTTTCGAACCCAATTTTTTAAGTTCTTCTGCATACTCACTCCGTAAATTAGCAGACTCTATTTTACATTCAAAATAATGGTCGCAATCATTTGCAGCACTGTCGAGATAATAAATATACGCCTCACCGCTGACAGTAAACACGGCTATAAAAATAATCAGATATAATAAAAATTGTTTTAAATATCTCAACTGTTTTACCTCACACTATAAACATGCTTATATCATTATAGCATACTATTGTATATTTTTCAAATTATAAAAAAATAATTTGTATTCAATTTGACAATATATAATAATTTTAGTATAGTATATATAAGAAATATGTCCTGTTTCAATGGAGGTTTGCGATATGAATACAATGAGCATATTAATTAGAAAAATTCTTGTTTCGCTTTTATTATGTATGGCTTTATTGATTTGCGCTATTCCCGTGAATGCGGCAACTTATACGGCCAACTCTTCGGGTCAGTCATTTAGTGAAGCATGGAGTGTCACTAAAATCAACACATCTGTAAGAACATTTAAATATGGATACAATACCACCTGGATAAATGAGGATTATACTCATACATACCATAGAACAAAGGACTGTTACGCATATGTGAAAAATTCTGGTGCTGCATATCAAAAAAATGCTGTGGCAGGAAAGTATGCAAAAGCTGAAATAACACATC
>CALZFA010000029.1 GCA_945644815.1 uncultured Clostridia bacterium | reverse complement strand
AAATCCATCGGAAAATCCAATCGAAAAGCCACGAACATCATATGATATTCATGACTTTTGTCAGCAGCACGGGACATCCGTTAAGGGTGTCTATAGTATTTTTGAACTATCAGAGAGCGACTCGAACCCGAAAGGGCGGCTGTCTAGTACTCCTCTTTGATTATACCTTCTTTGAACGCCTCAATCAGGTCCTCCAGGTCCTGAACCTTTTCTACCAGCACTGCTCCCTGGTCTGTATCCACTATAAGCAACCGTTCAGGCATGGTTTCCACAGTCTTTATTACAGGAGAATGGAACTCCTGTGTACCGTCTTCCTTGAGCGGGCTGTAAGGCTTATGTTCAGCCAGAGCCATGAAACGGGAATTAAATATGAAAGTATATCCGGCAATCCCTGTCTGCTTTTGATAAGCCTTTGAAATTCCTCCGTCAATTACGTATAGCAGACCCCCTCCTTTTATCGGGGACTCTCCATCCTTGATTTTAACCGGCACATGACCGTTGAGAATTTTTGCTGTCCGCGGGTCAAGACCGAATTCTCTGATTATCTTTTCGCAGGAGGCCCGTTCCTTGATGAGTCTGTAGTACGGTCTGGTCGGCTCCTTGTGAGTAGATTTGTCCGCAATGAAAAGTCTTTCAAATGTGGTCATCTTTTCCTTGCCAAAAAGCGGCGAATCACCACCAAGCCAAAGATACCACATTATATCTCCGGAGCGTCCTGTCTCACCGGATTTACGCGGTGCGAAGTAAGCCTTGCGTACCTGATCATCCAGATAGTCCATAAGAGCCTTCCCACGAAGTTTTACATCATTGAGCTCTACCCACTCAAACTCACCGTCCTCAGTCATAGGAATGCAGCCGTGGTACAGCAGATTTCCGTTTATCTTGGTATATAAAGCACCATGGCTGAAAAGGAATCTGATGTGACGCTGAAGTTTTTCCGAATTGAGGAAAGATGCTTCAAGGGAATTGAGCATTTCTTCCTCCTCAAGGCTTAACTTATACGGATCCGAAGGATCAAGAGTAGGGAAGTTTGTATCCCTTAGAGGCCATACTTTGCCTTCCACCTCAACAGTCCCTGCCTCAAGATCCATCTTGTCCAGAAGCAGTCTGTTTTCCAGTCCGTATTCAGGATGTGCCATAATTCTCTGGCCCTCTACCTTGAACTGACAGATAGCGATTGCCTTGTGCATCCTGGCTGCCAAAGGCTCGTCCACCGGGTCATATTTATTTTTATCTAAAATGTGAGGTTTAAAGTATTCACACGGGTCATCACCGTAGACCTTTTCGGCGAAGGTGGCCAGCGGTCTCAGATTGATTCCGTATCCCACCTCCAGCATGTCAAAATTATTATAGCTGATATTCATTCTGAGCAGATTGGTAATACAGGCCCAGTTACCGGTGGCTGCCCCCATCCATACAATATCGTGATTCCCCCACTGGAAGTCCACATCGTGATAATCCATAAGATAATCCATAATTTCGTCAGGATGTGCTCCTCTGTCAAAAACATCGCCTATAATGTGCAGTTTGTCAACTGCCAGTCTGCTTATAGCCTCGGTCAGCTGTATTATGTACTCCTCAGCCACTCCGCATTCAACAACAGAATTGATGATTTGGGTATAATAGTTTACCCTGTTAGCCTCATCGTCTGCATGCAGAAGCTCGTCCATACTGTAGTCCATATATTTAGGAAGTCTGTTACGTACCCGGGAGCGGGTGTACTTGGTGGATACTGATCTGCAAATCGTAATCAGACGATAGATTGCCGTAGCACACCAGTCGTCAAAGTTCTTCTCATCCTTCTTTTTGCGGGCGATTTCAGCCTCTGCATTGTAAATCAGCGCAGCCAGGTCGTCCCGGTCCTTTTCGCTGAGAACCGACCCGTAGTGCTCGTCAATCTTAGCCTTGATAGTTCCTGACGCACTCTTAAGCATATGAATAAAGGCCTCGTGCTCCCCGTGGAGGTCGCTGAGGAAGTACTCCGTCCCCTTAGGCAGTGCCAAAATTGCCTTCAGGTTAATGATTTCTGCAGATGCAGCCATAATGTTCGGGTAATCCTTTGCGAGCCTGTTTAAATACTTTAAATCTGACATTTTTATTCTCCTTACCAAATTGCTTTCGCACTTATATATTACAATGCTGAGGCCTTAAAATCAATAAATTTCTGTGCCCGAATAGTAGTGTTTGAGAATTTCCTTGTAATCCGCACCTTCACGAGCCATCCCGTCAGCTCCGTACTGACTCATGCCTACACCGTGGCCTGACCCGCTGGAAACAAAAACAATTTTCATATTAGATGGACTTAAACCATTCCATCCGCTTCCTTCTTTAAAACTTATGGTAAAAAGAGTCGAGCTGAGCCCAAGGGCAGAACGCACCTCCGTTCCTTTCATGGTCACATCACCCACCTGCATCTTTTCCACCCGACCTCCTGCCGTTCTGGAAAGGATCTTTATTCGATCCGTGCTTATGGTTCCAAACTCTTTGTCGGGAAATGATTTTCGTACAGCAGCAGCAAATTCCTTTAGAGTAAAACTTTTTTCTTCATCCTTGTGAGTAGCCTTTTCTTCGTAAGGGCTGGAAACACTTATGAGATATGGTACCGCACTGACAAATACGTCCTCGGAGTTTTCCGTCTGGCCTCCGCTGGAAGAGAAGAACAGCGGGTGCAGCACCAACTCCCCGTCATAGTAGAGCAGCTCCCCCTCAGTAGCCCTGCAAGCCTTCTTTACCTTTTCCCAGCTCTCATTTTCCCACCCTTTTGGGTGACATTCTATCAGTTCTTTTTCTGTCTTGTATACCTGGCAGTGAGTTGAATCGCATACAGGCGATTTTGTCTTGATTTTAGCCATTGCAAAGGTTCTCGCTGCCACAGACTGTGCCTTGAGGGCTTCCTCCTCAAATGTTGCAGGCATTTCACTTGCAACCACACATGCCACATATTCCTCGAAATTAACTTTTACGGTTTTTTCCTGATCACATCTCCATACATCTATAGTTTCCGGCGTCTCCACCTTATCTGCAAAGCTCACACCTTTAAGGCCATCGGGCATCAGCTCGTTTCGATAATCTCCCTCCAGCAAGACCGCAGCCAGGGGTATCCCCACAAAAAATAACAAAACTATGAGTATCACCTTTAAAATCTTTTTAAACCCCATGGCATTTCTTGTCCTTTCATCCACTTTCAGAATTAATTCTATGCAAAAAAGCGGTGAGCTATCACCGCTTTTGTTACTCTTTCTTATTTCATATCAGTCGTCAATCCGCTTGATTTTTGCCCCAAGACTTGTGAATTTTTCTATAAATTTTTCATAGCCTCTTTCTATATGAAAAATCTCGGATATTTCTGTAGTTCCCTCTGCCACCAGACCGGCAAGAACAAGCGCTGCACCGGCTCTTAGATCCGTGGCCATAACCTGGCACCCCCTCAGACGAGCGTCGCCTCTTATTATTGCCTTATTGCCGGCAGTTTCAATAGCTGCCCCCATCTTATTAAGCTGAGCCACATGCATGAAACGGTTTTCAAATACGGTTTCTATAACCGTACTTGATCCTTCTACAGTGGTAAGATAGGCCATGAAAGGTGACTGAATATCGGTAGGAAAGCCGGGATAAGGCAGTGTCTTAATGTCCGTAGAAGACTGCGGGCCAAGATCTGCTCTTACAATAAGGTCATCATCCCCAACTTCTATGCGCACACCGCATTCCCTAAGCTTGGCAATAATGGGCTTTACATGGTCAGGTACTGCGTTTACAATGTGAACTGCACCCTTGGTAATTGCCGCTGCCAGCATAAAAGTCCCTGTTTCAATACGATCAGGTATTACGGTATGTTGGGCTCCGTTCAGCTTGTCCACGCCTTCAATTTTTATTGTATCAGTGCCTGCTCCTTTGATCTTTGCTCCCATCTTGTTCAGAAAGTTTGCAAGATCGACAATTTCAGGTTCCTCAGCAGCATTTTCAATATACGTGATGCCTTCAGCCAGAACAGCTGCCATCATAATGTTCTCTGTAGCTCCTACACTGGGAAAGTCCAGATAAATAGTATCACCTATGAGTCCCTGTCCTCCTGTGGCAGCCTCAATATAATCCTCTTTATAAGTGATTACAGCGCCCAGAGCCTCCAGTCCCTTGAGGTGAAGGTCTATCGGTCTGGCCCCGATGGCACATCCGCCGGGATGAGGAATGCGTGCCACGCCCTTTCGAGCCAGCAGCGGTCCCATTACCAGAATGGATGCCCTCATCTTGTTCACAAGCTCAAACTGCGCTTCTGTAGATATTACATCTTTGGTGGTAATAGAAAGCACGTTGTCCTCAAGTTCAACAACCTCTGAGCCAAGGGATGTAAGGATTTCCTTCATAAAGGTCACATCCCTAAGCATGGGTACGTCTTTAATTACACACTCATCTTCGGCCAGAAGTGCGGCAGCCATAAGCGGCAGCACAGCATTTTTTGCACCGCTAATAACGACCTCTCCTCTCAAAGGGCCGCTTTGCTCAACGATATATTTTGCCAATTTAAGCCTCCGTCAGCCTATAATTTTTTCATTTCTTCGATGCAGTCTTTGCATACATTCTTTCCGTGAATATGTTCAACATCTTTTGCATTTCCACAGAAAATACATGCAGGCTCATACTTCTTGAGCATGATATAATCTCCGTCAACAAATACTTCCAGAGCATCGTCAGTCTTAATATTTAAAGTTCTTCTCAGTTCTACCGGAATAACCACTCTTCCTAATGGATCTACCGGTCTAACTATACCTGTTGCTTTCATTTTTTTGCCTCCTAAAATTTGATAAAATCAGATATTAACTAAAAAATAAAGATTATCCTATCTGGATTTCTTTCTTCTCTGTTTCATCTCTCCCTTTTTTAACATTCCTGTCAGAGATGACACAGCGTTTACAATGCTGGTTGCTGCATTCACAACATTTTGATTGCCTTTCATGGCATTCACAACCGTTTCCACAGTATCTCCCACACCATCGATAATACCATCGACCTTGGTGGCCTTATCAGCAGCTATGGACGCAACTACCTGCGAATCCTTAAGAATTACATCAACCTCTTTGAGCGTTCCTATAAGCTTTTTCATTAAAAGCGAAAAATAAATGAGACACACAATTCCGGCTGCCGCAAGCAAAGTCAGAACTATGCCTTCCCATGTAAGGGTTACTGTCATATAGTACCTCCTTTCAGTAAAAGCCTTGAAAAGCTCTCACCTTTTTATTATAACCCATAAATGGAAATAACTTCAACATCTTTTTGGGGTTTTACGCATAAAATTTTAAAGCACCAAAAGCACCATTTAAAGGGAGTAACCGCTATGATGAACTATATTTGGGCGCTTATTTTGCTCGCCTCTCTTACATATTCTGCTCTTTCGGGAAGAATCGGGGTCTTCGGTCAGGCTATGATGAACAGCTCTTCGGAGGCAGTCACCTTCATCATAAGTCTGTCAGGCGTTATGGCCATGTGGAGCGGTCTCATGAACATTGCCGAAAAGACAGGTTTCATAAATAAAATATCCAGGGCCCTCACGCCGATAACACGCCTTCTGTTTCCTCATCAAAAGGATCCTGAGACACTCTCATGCATTGTAATGAGTTTTATGTCAAACATCTTCGGTACAGGTAACAGTTCCACGGTCTTCGCCCTGCGCACTATGGAAAAACTGGATGCACAGAATCATTACGGTGACACCGCCAGCAATGATATGTGTACCTTTGCCGTTGTAAATATGGCCTTTGCACCAATTATTCCCATCGTAACCATTCAGCTCCGTGAAGAACTGGGCTCTGCGGATCCTTATTCCGTGGTGCTTCCATGCCTCATATCCTCTGCAGCCACGGTTATAGTTTCAGTCATTGTCTGCAAAATTCTTGAAAGGAGATTCTGACCTTTGAACAGTTTTTTCTCTGCTGTCTCCGCGGGTTTTATGCCGGTTATGGCAGCTGTAATTGTAGGATACGGTCTTTTTAAAAAAGCCCCCGTCTATGACTATTTCATTGAGGGTGCCAAGGAAGGGCTGAAAACAGCTGTAGAAATTCTTCCCTTTATGGTTGGCATTTATATCGCGGTTAACGGTCTGACCGTCTCGGGCCTCCTCGATTTTATATATATGATCTTTCATCCTTTTTTCCGGATGGTGCACATACCTGTTGAGTTGCTGCCTCTGATTTTTCTCCGTGCCATTTCCGGCAGTGGTTCCTTTATCATCCTTCAGGATATCCTTGAGATTGCCGGTCCGGACTCTTTCTCCGGGAGAGCGGCATGTTCCATGTCCGGTGGGTGCGAAACTGTCATCTATGTTCTGGCCCTTTATTTCGGAGTTACTCATGTCAAAAAAATGAGGCACGCCCTGGCGGGCGGCCTTATTGGATATTGTACGGGGATAGCCGTTTCCCTGGTTATCTGTAACATTCTTTAATTTTTTCGGTATATCTGCCATCCGCCTCATACACATAAACCGGATCCAGAACCTTTAGCTGTCTGCCTCCGCCTTTTACCATATGCACAAGGATAATATTTGCAGCCGACTCACGATCCGCACTTATAAAGCACATTTCCTTAGGTTCCAGGCCTGCAGTTCTTGCCATGCAGCATATGTCTGCCAGTCTCGATGGTCTGTGTACAAGAAAAAAATCACCACGTGGTTTCAAAAGCCATGATGCACATTTCATAAAATCTTCAAGGCCTGCCGTTGTCTCATGGCGAGCAATAGCCTTGGCTGCATTGGTGCTCTTGAGCCCACCGCCGGCTTGAGTATACGGTGGATTTGATGTCACAACATCAACACGGCCCTCCAGATCTGTTCCCCATAGTTTGCCGAAATCTTTCACATCTGCGTGAATAAATTGCATCCGGTTCTCCAATTCGTTAAGCTGAGCGTTTCTTTCAGCTCTGTTAAAGGAGCCCTCCTGAACCTCCACGCCTATAAGCCTCTTCCAACGGGTTTTATGGCTCAAAATCAACGGAATAATACCTGTGCCGGTACCCAGATCCACAGCCGTCACAGGGTTTGCTGCAGCTGCGCGTGAAGGCAGTGATGCACCGGCATATCTTGCTGCAAAATCAGCCAGTATTACAGCATCCACTCCATAGCAGAATTCTTCCGGTTTCTGAATAAGTCTCAGGCTGCCGAATCCGGTGTCATCAACCCTCTCTCCTTCATAAATCAAATTTTCCGCTGCCATATCTTTTAGTCCTTGATAAGCTCCTCAATTTCCTTCATAGTGTCGGCATCAACGCCCTCAAACAGGTTCTTGCTGCTTTCCCGTCGTTTTTCGATTCGCTTGATTTCTTCCTTTTTGTATGTGTAAATGTCCGGAGTAAGCTTCTCCTCCTGCTCCTCTGCAGCCGGGTCAGGAGCTTTCCTGCCTTTGCCCGGCAGATTGTCATTGACAAAAAGTCTTACTCTGATCTTATTTTCCAAAATATTGGTATCCACAACCTTGGCCAGTCCATCCGGCGTTTTAATCTTTTCTCCCGGTTCAGGCATGCCTCTCCTCAGTTCCATATAAATATCATTCTCGTATTTGAGGCAGCACATCAGCCTTCCGCATATTCCTGATATCTTGCCCGGGTTCAGAGAAAGATTCTGCACCTTGGCCATCTTAATTGATACCGGCTCAAAATCGGCCAGCCAGCTGTGACAGCAAAGGCTCCTGCCGCAGCTTCCGATTCCGCCCATCATCTTGGCTTCATCTCTGACTCCAATCTGACGCAGCTCGATTCTCATCTTGAAAACTCCTGCCAGATCCTTTACCAGTTCTCTGAAGTCCACCCTGCCGTCAGCGGTAAAATAGAAAATGATCTTGCTGTTATCAAAGGTGTACTCCACGTCTATAAGCTTCATCACCAGTCCATGTTTATCCACCTTTTCCTGGCACAGCTGCATAGCTCTCTCTTTCTTCTTCACATTCTCAATATGCTTACGATGGTCCTCCTCGTTGGCAATTCTTATGATCTTTTTAAGCGGGCTTACTATTTCGTTTTCCGGCACCTCCGACTCTTCCATGGTTACGGTTCCGAACTCCAGACCCCTGGCGGTTTCAACTATGACGCTGTCTCCCGTCTTTAATTTGAATTTGTCCGGGTCAAAATAATATACCTTTCCTGCGGTCTTGAATCTGACCCCAATTACTTTTACCATATATGTTTAACCTCCGATTTTGAGCATTAGATTCTTCAATGCATAGTTATAGTTTACATTCATAATCAAGTCCCGGCGGGCCTCCTCAATGAGCTCCACCCCACGGAATACATCTTCTTTTTTAAGAAGCTTACCCCTGGGATCCTTATTCAGCAACAGATTGCGATATATTCTCTCCATACCGTCCAGCATGCGGAAAGCATCTTCTCTGGACTTTACGCACCCGGAAAGCATTTCTTTAAGCTGAAAGAAGCTTTCTCCTTCTATCAGGGCATCCACAAGGTCGTTGACCTCTTTCAGATTTTCACCGCCTGTTTCCTCTCCGCCGCTGAGCCTGTAAAAAATGCATCTGGATTTGATAGTATCCAGAAGATTTTCACGGTTTTCGGAAAGGAGTATTATCACAGTCCCCGGGTTTGGTTCTTCGAGAGTTTTGAGCAATCTGTTCTGTGCCCGTCTGGTCATAGTATCTGCATTGCAGATAACAGCCATGTTACGCGGGCCGGCCGGCTTTTTTTTCAGGTTTTCCTGGAGACGGAAAACAGCATCGTCTTTTACCGATTTGGTTGCTGCACCCTCTGCCCTGACGATATACAGATCCTCGCAGTTGCCGTGATCAATCCTCCGGCAGCTCAGGCACATATCACAGCCTCGCCCCGGTCTTTCTTCACAGCAAACTGCCTTGAGAAAATCCAAAGCAAAGGCCTCCTTGTCCACACAGTTGTCACCCTCGATTATGTAGGCATGAGAAACACTTCCCGTTTCTATGGCCCTGGTTATCCTCGCTATAAGTTTTTCGTCGCTTTTCCACTTATCTAAAGACAATTCAAAACTTCCTCCAGCTTGCTGTAAATATCCCTTTTTATCTCGTCAATGCTTCGGGAAGCGTCTATCCCGACAATTCTGCCCGGATTCTCCTCCTCCAGCTTAAGATACCCCCGGAAAACCTCATCATGAAAAGCTTCCTTTTCCGATTCCAGCCGGTCCTGCTGGTCGGCTCTGATTCTGTTCTTTCCCACAGACGGGTCAATTTTCATTAGAAAAGTAACATCAGGCATGCATCCTGCCACCGCATAGCTGTTGATAACCGCAACGGCTTCCCCCAATCTGCGGCCATAGCCTTGGTATGCAATACTGGAATCCACAAATCTATCACAGATTACTGTTTTTCCCTCAGCCAATGCCGGCTTGATGACCTGAGAAACATGCTGTGCTCTGGCTGCGGCATAAAGCATAGCCTCTGTCATGTAATCCATTTCACTGCAGTTGTTGTCAAGGATAATTGCTCTGATTCTTTCTCCTATTGCTGTTCCGCCCGGCTCCCTTGTAAAGACAATATCCCGTTTTTTATCTTTAAAAAACTGCTTTATATTTTCGATCTGCGTCGACTTTCCGGAACCATCCGGTCCTTCTATAGAAATGAAAATGCCTTTTTTCATATTATGCTCCTGATATTACCGCTATTTTTTCTTTACGACTTCA
The DNA here is from genome assembly GCA_945644815.1 of uncultured Clostridia bacterium. Classification (GTDB taxonomy): domain Bacteria; phylum Bacillota; class Clostridia; order Peptostreptococcales; family Anaerovoracaceae; genus SUG1106. Next base: position 6,612 of record CALZFA010000029.1, on the reverse strand, counting down.
TCTGCCAGCTTGCCAAACAGCCAGCCTGCAAGCCCAACCAGCGGCACACAAACCAAAACAGTGAACAGGATCTTGATGAATGTCATGGTGCCCCTCCCTGAAATCATAGATATGCTTATTGTAACACATAATCTGAAAAAAAAAAACACATTTTAGAATATCCCATCTTTCGAGATTTCCATAAGATGCGACACCCTATCAGAAAGAAAAACTGCGGCTTTTTCTCTCATACAACCGCAGTTTTATATAATTCCGGCATCATCAGAACACCTTAATATATTCCTCCCTTTCAGCACCTACAGAAACATATTGAATCGGACAGCCTACCTGCTCTTGGATGTACTTGACATATTTTACAGCTGCCTCAGGCATTTGGTCCATTGAGCGGCAGCAGGAAATATCGCAGTTCCAGCCTTCCATATATTCATAAACAGGTGTGGCCTTGCGAAGTTCCTCACCTGACGGGAACTCGGTAATTGTACTTCCTTCAACCTCATATGCAGTGCAAACAGGAATTTTATCCAGATAGGAAAGTACGTCCAGCTTGGTCAGCGCCAGAGCCGTGCAGCCCTGAATCATGGTCCCGTACTTTGAAGCCACCACATCAAATCCGCCTACTCTTCTAGGTCTGCCTGTTGCCGCACCGTATTCACCACCGGCTTCACGAAGCTTATCGCCTTCTTCTCCGAAAAGTTCACAGGTAAAAGGCCCTTCACCTACGCAGCTGGAATATGCCTTAATGATTCCGATGCTGTCGGTAAGCTTCAGGTTCGGCACACCTGCTCCGATAGGAGCATAAGCAGCAATTGTGGACGAAGACGATGTGTAAGGGTAGATACCGAAATCTATGTCACGAAGGGCTCCCAGCTGAGCCTCGAAGAGAATTTTCTTTCCTTCCTTTTCGCACTTATTGAGCAAAGCGGTGGTATCGCACACATAATCGGAAAAAGGCATAGCATATTTCTCAATCCACCGGTACATTTCCTCTTCACTGACAGGCTCATGACCATATCCCCCGCTTACGGTAAGATTTTTCCACTCAACTATATCTGAAATTTTTTCTTTGAGAACCTCAGGATGTCTTAAATCTCCCATTCTTAAGGTTTTTTTCATATACTTATCCGCGTATACCGGCGCAATTCCTCTTCTTGTGGAACCGAACTTTTTTCCTGCCAGCCTGTCCTCTTCCAGGCAATCCAGAAGCCTGTGATAAGGCATACAGATAGTAGCTCTGTCGCTTATGCGAAGATGCCGCGGCTCGATGATGATACCGGCATGGCGGAGATTTGCCGCCTCATTGTACAAATGTTCAACATCTATAACCATCCCCGGTCCCATGACGTTAATAACCTCATCTCTGAGAATCCCCGAAGGCAGAAGATTCAGTATGAACTTTCCTCTTTCGTTTACCACGGTGTGGCCTGCATTGTTTCCGCCCTGGTAGCGGCATACCACATCATAATCCTGCGACAGAAGATCCACCATACGGCCTTTTCCCTCGTCGCCCCAGTTTATTCCTACTACTGCTGTCAGCATATCAGCACCTCCAAATCTATCTTATAAAATGTGTTTCCGCTCTCTACCTTCAGGTTTTCTCCATTTGGTCCTCGTCGCAGGAAGCATTCCGAAAACCTGACTTTGGCTGTAAAATTGCACCGTCCAAGCCCGTCAGGGCGCGTTTGCGATTTTACCCAAAGTCTGCGAACGGCCTTGCTATGAGCAGCGAGGGAGAGGGTTTGTGTACGCATCATGACATCTATACGCGAACTTGAGCATCAACGCCCAGAAACTCTGCATTTGCAGCGATCAACGGCTTTATCACATCAGCTACGAAGCTTTCTGTCTGTTCAGGGGCCAACCCGATAAAGTTTTTAACATCTAAAATTTCATCCAGTTCTTCACCGGTCAGTTTGAAACGACTGTCTGACAGAATACGCTTAAGCAGATCGTTTTCTCCGCCCTCAAGCTTGATTTTCTTAGCTACAGCAACAGAAAGCTGACGAATAGCCTCGTGAAGCTCCTGTCTGTCGCCGCCTTTCTTAGTACAGTACATTATTATATTTTCCGTAGCCATAAACGGCAATTCTTCGTCCAGATGTTTCTTTATCACATAAGGATAAATTGTGCCTCCCTTAACTACGTTTATATAAAGAGTAAGCATTCCGTCCACTGCCAGAAACGCCTCCGGAACACTGATTCTCTTGTTTGCAGAATCATCCAGAGTTCTTTCCAGCCATTGAGATGCTGCAGTTATGGCAGGATTCATCGCATCTGTAATGACATAACGTGCAAGAGAGCAAATTCTCTCACTCCTCATGGGATTTCTCTTATATGCCATAGCAGATGAGCCTATCTGCCCGCTTTCAAAAGGCTCATCGAATTCCTTCATATGTGAAAGCAGCCTTATATCCATTGCAAATTTACTGGCGCTCTGGGCTATGGAAGAAAGCACCGAAAGCACGTAATAATCAACCTTGCGGCTGTAAGTCTGGCCGGAAACCTTTACGCACTGGCTGAAACCCATCTTTAGGGCTATAAGTTCCTCAAGGCGTGCAACCTTTTCTCTGTCGCCGTCAAAAAGTTCGAGAAAGCTTGCGCCGGTTCCGGTTGTTCCCTTGCAGCCCAGCAGCTTCAGCGAATCCAGCACAAAATCAAGATGCTCCAGATCCATCACAAGATCCTGCGCCCAGAGGCAGGCACGCTTTCCTACAGTTGTAGGCTGCGCTGCCTGAAAGTGCGTAAAAGCAAGAGTGGCTATATCCTTGTTTTTCTCTGCAAAATCTCCGAGAGCTGCTATTGCACTCACAAGAAGCTTCTTTGTGCGGAGCAGCGCCTCCCTCATTAATATTATATCCGTATTATCTCCCACATAGCAAGATGTTGCTCCCAGATGAATTATGGGCTTGGCCTTCGGGCACACATCGCCGTAGGTGTGAACGTGTGCCATTACATCGTGTCTGAATTTTGATTCGTATTCTCCCGCCCTTTCGTAATCGATGTCGTAAATGTGAGCCTTCATTTCATTTATCTGTTCATCGGTAATGTCAAGGCCCAGCTCCTTTTCACTCTCAGCAAGAGCAATCCACAATTTTCTCCATGTGGAAAACTTGTTATCTGAAGAAAATATTCTTTTCATCTCGTCACTTGCATAGCGGGTGCAAAGAGGATTTTCGTATACATTGTTCACTGACCTTACCTCCATTGAATCCATTAAAAAACAAAAAAACAACGAAATGATTATATCCTCCGCCTTTTTGTTTGTCAACATTTTTTAGAAAAAACATCTTGACAACCCATATGTATGCGACTATAATTACTCACATATTAAAAAATCCAGAATACGCGCAGGCGTGGCAATGCTACAGCCGAAGATTCAATGAGAGCACGAGAGCAAAAATCGTAAGCGACTTTTTTTTTTCACTTCAATGGAGTGTAAATAAAAAAAGCGCTTTTTTGTTTTTCAGAGGACAATTGGGTTATAAGGCCGACAAAAAGGGAGGTAAATACAATGACAAAGTACATCTTCATCACCGGAGGAGTGGTATCCGGACTGGGAAAAGGAATCTGTGCAGCATCTCTGGGACGTTTGCTGAAGCAGCGCGGCCTTAAGGTTATTCTCCAGAAATTCGATCCCTATCTGAATGTTGATCCGGGAACTATGAGTCCTTACCAGCACGGAGAGGTTTTTGTCACCGATGACGGAGCAGAAACAGATCTTGATCTTGGCCACTATGAACGTTTTGTAGACGAAAATCTTACAGAAAACTGCAGCATCAGCTCCGGAAAGGTTTATTGGAATGTACTCTCCCGCGAGCGCCGCGGCGACTATCTGGGGGCTACAGTACAGATAATTCCTCATATTACAGAAGAGATCAAGGCGCGCATCTATGCCCTCGCCGAGGAAAGGGCAGCCTCAGGGGAGCCTGCTCCCGACGTTGTAATCAGCGAAATCGGCGGTACAGTAGGTGATATAGAAAGTCAGGCTTTCCTCGAAAGCATCCGCCAGGTTGCTAACGAAAAGGGCCGCGAAAATGTTCTCTTTATTCATGTACCTCTCATAGTGAAAATCCCCGGCGACGGTGAACTTAAAACAAAGCCTGTGCAGCACTCCGTCAAAGAACTTCTTTCCATAGGAATTCAACCCGACATCCTGGTATGCCGCTCAGACGATCCCATAACCGATGAAATACGCCGCAAGATCTCACTCTTTTGCAATGTAGAACCTGAATGCGTAATTCAGAATCTTACAGCTCCTTCTCTTTATCAGGTCCCTCTGTATCTGGAAAAAGAAGGCCTTGACAGTATTGTGTGCAGAAAGCTGGGTCTTGATACACCTTCTGCTGATCTGACGGAATGGCGTCACCTGGCAGCAAAAGAAGCCTCCGCTTCAGGATGTGTTAAAATTGCCCTCGTGGGGAAATATGTCGCACTTCACGATGCATATCTGAGCGTAGTGGAATCTCTTAACCACGCCGGAACAGAAAACGGCGTAAAAATAAAAATCAAGTGGGTAAACTCGGAACTCCTTACCGACGATAATACTGCAGATTACCTTGCAGACTGTCAGGGAATTATCGTTCCCGGAGGCTTTGGTGATCGAGGCATTGAAGGCATGATATGTGCTGCCCGCTATGCCCGCGAGAACAATGTGCCTTATTTCGGCATATGTCTTGGAATGCAGATGGCTGTAGTTGAATTTGCCCGTCACGGCGCCGGCATGGAAAGTGCCCACTCCACTGAATTTGCTCCGGAAACCCCTTTCCCTGTAATAGATTTAATGGAAGAGCAGAAAGCCATAACAGCAAAGGGTGGCACAATGCGCCTGGGCAAGTACCCCTGCAGGCTAAAAGAAGGCAGTCTTTGCCGAAAACTTTACGGTTCTGAGCTCATTGACGAACGTCATCGCCACAGGTTTGAAATGAACAGCGCTTTCAGACCGCAGCTGGAGGAAAAAGGGCTCATAGTAACAGGTATTTCTCCTGACGGGCTTCTTCCTGAAATAATAGAGATTGAAGGACATCCATGGTTTGTAGGCGTTCAGTTCCATCCGGAATTTAAAAGTCGCCCTAACAGACCTCATCCTCTTTTTACAGACTTTATAGCAGCTTCAAAGATTACACATATAAACGGAGGGAAAAATGAAAAAGACAGTTGAGCTATATGAAGGAAAAGCAAAAAAGGTCTTTGATACAGACATAGAAGGTGTTGTAATCGTATCCTACAAAGACGATGCAACTGCCCTTGATGGGCTCAAAAAGGGCACCATTATGGGCAAAGGAGCTATCAATAATCGCATCTCCAACTATCTGATGCAGCTCCTTGAAAAAGAAGGAATACCTACTCATTTTGTACGCGAACTTAATGACAGAGAAACGGCAGTGAAAAAAGTGTCTATTGTGCCGCTGGAGGTCATAGTGCGAAATATTTCAGCAGGTTCCTTCTCCAAACGCTACGGTGTTGAAGAAGGAATAGTATTTGAAGAACCTACCATCGAGTTCTCATACAAAAACGATGCCCTTCACGATCCGCTTCTCAACGCATACCATGCCGTAGCCCTTGATCTGGCCGACAAAACGGAAATTCAGCATATCAAGCTGCTGGCTTTTCGTATCAACTATATTCTTAAGGAATTCTTTAAAACCAGAAATATAAAACTGGTAGACTTCAAAATGGAGTTCGGCAGACTTCCTGACGGCACAATTGTTCTTGCTGATGAAATTTCGCCTGATACCTGCCGTTTTTGGGATTACGATACAAATCAAAAACTTGACAAGGACAGATTTCGCCGAGATATGGGCGGTGTAGAGGATGCCTACGAAGAAATGTATCGCAGAGTTTTCGGCTGACAAATGCTTTTTAAAAATCAGGCTTCTGCTCAAGGCTGCTCTTATTGCAGTCCCGCAGAAGCCTGCTTCTTTATTGTTTAATTGCCCGTAGGTATGTACGGTCTGATGGCATTTGCTACATTTACAACCGGCATAGTCTGAAGCCAGATTCTGCCGGGACCTGTAAGGACAGTATTAAATAGCCCTTCTCCTCCGAAGATTACATTTTTTACTCCGGATACGGTCTGTATGTCAATTGAAACCGTCGAATCAAATCCTGCCACATTTCCTGTGTCCACAATCATTTTCTCACCTGCGGCCAGCTCATACTCCACCAGATCACCGTCTATCTCTACAAAAGCGATACCTCTTCCCGAAAGCTTCTGCATGATAAAGCCTTCGCCGCCGAAAAATCCTGCTCCGGCCTTCTTATTAAAGTGAATAGAAAGCTCCACACCTTTTTCCGCAGCAAGAAATGCGCTTTTCTGTACAATGAAATTTCTTCCCGGCTGTATTTCAACAGCCACTATCTTTCCCGGAAAGCTGGAGCCGAAAGTTATCATGCCGTCTCCCATTGCTGTGTAGATATTTTGGAACATGCTCTCTCCTGATAATGCTTTTGAAAACATCTTGCCTATACCGCCTCCGGCTGTCTCCATATTCATATTCGGAGTCATCCATACCATAGAGCCTCTTTCCGTAATCATCTGCTCACCCTTTGTGAGATTGCATACTACGATAGGAAAAGCTCCTCCTTTGATCTCATACTTCATTTTACTTCTCCCTT
>CALZFA010000028.1 GCA_945644815.1 uncultured Clostridia bacterium | reverse complement strand
GTCTTCAGTGTAGCATTGGTGATGTCGATAAGTCTCTTGTGAGTTCTCTGTTCGAACTGCTCTCTGCTGTCCTTATACTTGTGAACTGCTCTTAAGATTGTTATGACTTCTTTTTCTGTAGGCAGCGGAATCGGACCGGATACATCTGCGCCTGTCTTTTTAGCCGTCTCTACGATCTTGGCTGCAGACTGGTCTAATAACGCGTGGTCATAAGCTTTAAGCTTAATTCTGATTTTCTGTAATTCGCTCATTTTTTTCGTCCTTTCTTTTTTTGTACTGTTTACGCTATGCTCGTACAAGGGGTTCTGATGCCTTATTTTTCAACGCGTACAGCTTTTTGCTTACTTCGTACACGCGCCCGTGTGTTTCCTACATTTACACACAAAGCAAAAATCAGGCGAATCCCTTCGCCCTCATCTGGTGAGGACAATTCTCCACGGAAATTACCTGATAGCTCAGCAACTTCCCGTTTCATCGCCTTAAGCAAGCCTTTTTAGTATAAATGATGTTTAGCAATTATGCAAGAGTTTTTTTGAATTTTTTTCGCAGATTTTCAAAAAAATTTTTAAGGTAAAAATATGTATTTTCAAGGGTTTTACAGAGTTGTACATTTACACTGCACTTGGCGTTTTCTGCGTATGGCATATGCCCGCTGGGGCTCCATCTCATAAAGACTTTTATCAAAAGCAGAGCATGAGAAGAAATATGTTGCCCGAAGCATTACCTCTTTTCTCACATTTCCGTCATTATCTAAAAAAGCTGCCCCAAAAGAGGCAGCTCCTGATGTGTTCAGTTTCTATATTTCTGCGGCAATCTTGGCGCCGATATCCGCATTGTTCAGCACAAGTTTGATGTTTGCCTCCAGGCTGCTTCCTTCAGTAAGGTCCTTTACCTTGCTCAAAAGGAAAGGAGTGATCCTCTTTCCTTTTATGCCTTTTTCCTCGCATTCCCTCAGGGCCTTTTTAATTACAACATCCATCTTGTCGAAAGCTATTTCATCCTCTGCGGGTATCGGACATGCGATAAGAATACCTCCGCGAAGACCAAGCTGGTCTTTTGTCCTGATGAGTGAGGCGATCTTTTCAGGTTCATCTATCCTGCATTCCGCAGGAAAACCGCTTTCCCTGCTGTAGAAAGCAGGGAAACTATCTGCACCATAAGTTATGACAGGAACTCCCGATGTTTCCAGATATTCAAGGGTGGCACCGATATCAAGAATAGATTTTACTCCTGCGCATACCACTGCCACATCGGTCATTTTCAATTCTTCAAGGTCTGCCGAAATATCAAAGCTTTCCCCTGCTCCTCTGTGCACACCGCCGATTCCACCTGTAACAAACACTTTGATTCCCGCCATGTTTGCTGCAATCATAGTTCCCGCAACGGTTGTGGCTCCATCAAGTTTCTCTGAAATCACCAGCGGAAAATCTCTCCTGCTTACCTTGAGCACGTTGTCCGCCTTAGCCATATATTCTATTTCGTCAGCCGTAAGGCCGATTTTGATTCTGCCTCCGATAATAGCAATAGTGGCCGGAACCCCTCCGTTCTTTCTGATGACCTCTTCTACGGCAAGGGCTGTTTCTACATTTTTCGGATAAGGCATCCCGTGGGAAATAATCGTGGATTCGAGCGCCACAACGGGAGTCCCCTCATCCAGTGCCTTTTCTACTTCAGGCTTGATGTCCATAAAATTCCTATACATTTGTGTTTAACCTCCTTAAAAGTTCCTGCATATTCATTTCCGTATTTACTGCCCGACCGGATTCCATGGCAATGGATGCCGCCGCCATGCCCATACGGGCGGTGTCTTCTATATTTATGCCTTGAATGCTGCCCAGCAGAACAGTTGCCGAAAAGCTGTCTCCTGCACCGGTTGCACTGACAATTCTCAGGTTGTCAGCAGGTCTGATGAAACCTTCACTTGCCGCATCCCTGTAATACACCCCTTCTTTGTTGAGGGTTATAAAGACTCGTTTCACACCTTTCTCAAGCAGTCGGTCGGCGGCTCTTCTCACATCATCATCGCTGTATATACTGATCCCCGTAAGAATTCCCGCTTCAATCATGTTAGGCTTGATACTCTCAAAACCGCCAAGGCAATTTTTTGCCTTTACCGCTTTTGCGCCGGATACCGGATCAAAAAAAATGGGAATTCCCTTAAACATTTCAACGGCACAGCATAGAAGTTCCTCGCTCAAATTCCCGTCCAATGCAATAATGCCGGAACCGGCTATAAAATCTTTGTTTTCTTCCAAAAACTCGGGCGTAATTGCCTGGATTATATCCATGTCGCAGAGAGCAACCTCCATATCCTTTCTGTCGTCCAAAATGGAAAGGTACATGGCCGAATTGCGGTTTTTCAAAGTTCTGATACATGATATATCCACACCAATGGTCTCAAGCTCGTTCTTGGCCTCCTGCCCCATCCGGTCATCTCCTACAACCGAAACCATAGCCACGTCACCGCCCAGTCTTGCAACATTTTCCGTAATATTTCTTCCCACTCCCCCAAAGGCAAGATGCACCCTGCCCGGATTTGAGTCATGATATTTCAATTTACCAAACGGGCTTCCCTCAATATCTATATTGATTCCGCCCACTACTGTAATGTCCGCCATTTAGATCCTCTTTATACCTTGCAATATCTCCGAAGAACTCTTAAATTCCTCCTATTCGGAGAAAACGCTTCCTCCTATAAACTCTCTCAAAATAGAGTTGTTGACGATGGCCGAATCATCCTCCACGGTCTTAAAGAACCTGAGGAAGTTGAGCATTCTCGCCGCATCGCTATATTCCGGCTCATCAGGGGTGATGGCCTCCAGCAAAGGCTTGGCATACTTTTTCAATACACATATTTCGTAAAGATGTACCGAATTAAAAAGCACATCCGCCTCGTTACTGTAAGGAAAAATATTCTTATCCTCACCGGCTCTTACCTTAGGCCAGCTTGAAATGGTGCTTTGTGCACTGTGTCCACGGTATTTATAGTCCCGAACCATGCGTCTCAGCATTCTGTGGTCTGTGGTCACCACCCGGTTATGACTGTCAATATTAAGCTGCGTCAGCGGGCTGATATAAATCTTGAATTTCTGCTCAGCAGGAAGCTCTCTGGTCAGCTCCTCGTTGAGTGCATGTATGCCTTCAATTACTATAGGCTGATTGCTTCTTATGGATGTGAATCTCCTGCCAAATACCTTATGTCCCGTAATAAAGTCAAAAGAAGGCATGTCGACTGTTTTACCTGACAGCAGATCGTTTATATTCTGATTAAAAAGGTGAATATCCACCGCATCCAGGTCCTCATAGTTCTTTTCCCCGAATTCGTCTACAGGGGTGTCCTCCCTTTCCACGAAATAGTCATCGGTACCCATATACAAAGGCTGCAGTCCGTTGACACGGAGCTGGATACAAAGCCGCTGCGCAAAAGTAGTCTTTCCCGATGATGACGGCCCCGCTATGAGAATTATTCTCTTCTTTTCTCTTGTAATCATGTCGGCAATCTCCACGATTCTTCTCTCGTGGAGAGCTTCACTGAGCTGAATAAGTTCTTTAAATTTTCCTTCTTCAATTTTTCTGTTGAGATCCGACACATAGTTAATGCCCATCAGTTTCCCCCAGCGGCTCTGTTCGCCGAAGGTTTTGTAAAGCATCTTTTCGTCCACATATTCGGGTATTACATTAGGATTAGACGGATGAGGAAAACGCAGCAACACACCGCGCCTGTATTTCATCAGTTCAAAATGCTCAATATATCCGGTGGAAGGCACCATAAGACCGTAAAAAAAGTCTCTGCAGCCGTCCAGAGAGTAAAATGGTATTTTTCTCATGTGCTGGTCTTCGCAAAGCAGCTCCACCTTTTCCGGGCACCCTGTCTCTCTGAACACCTTTTCCGCTTCCTCTTTTGTCAGCTTTTCCCTGACAAAGGGCATGTCCTGTTCAACAATCTCCCTCATTCTTTTCTGTATTTTCTTAATGTCTTTAGCCGTTACCGGTGTCCGGCCTTTAATTTCAGTGTAAAGTCCCTTGTTGATGGAATTCTCAATATCCACTTCCACCTTGCCCAGTATGTCTTCTATGGCCTTAAGATAAATAAGACAGAGGCTGTTCTGATAAACCAGATTCGCCTCCTGGGTACGCATATCCAGGAGCTCAACCTTGCAATCGCTGCAAAGACGGTGGTCAAGTCTTTTTATCTCATTATTTACTCTCGCTGCTAAAACGGTATAGGAAAGTGTTTCCTTTATTCCTTTATATATTTCTTCTATTGTTATTCCCTTTTCAACAGTTATTTCCTCAAACTGCCCTCTTAATTCTTTTTTTAATTTAATCTTCACAAAAGGTTCCCCCGAAATCAAATTATTGTCATTGATATTGTATCATAAATCGGTTATAAAAAAAACAATTTGAGGCAAAATATAAAACGAAAGGAGTGATTACTTTGAAAAAGTTTATTCTCATTCTTCTGATTATAGGCGGAATTAACTGGGGTCTGGTGGGCTTCTTTAATTATAATCTGGTTTCTGCCGTTTTTGGCGGCAGCCTTTTGATTATATCACGGATTATCTACGCAGTCGTAGGCCTGGCGGCGCTGTATGCTATTTCCTTTTTATTCAGAGACAACAGGCAGCACGCTTAGGCGCCTGAACCTGCAAAAGAGAAAGACACCGCTTCAGGTAAGCACGGTGTCTTTTTTAATAGTAAAGATTCCTTATCAGAAATTCTCGGGATACTGACCGTCACATTCCTCATCTGCAGAGATATCATCGAATTCCCCCGGTTCTGCTGAGCATTCTTCGGGTTCCTCTTGCTTGCTCTGCGCTAGTTCCCTGCCGAAATGATGAGTCAGAATTTCCAGCAGCATGAGGGTTTCAGTTCTGCGGAGAGTTACTCCTCTGCTCATGTGATCATGTTCCGGATCCCACTCGCGTATATCCAGTTTAGCCGGTTTTCCGTTCCACTCAACCAGATTTACCTCCTTGGTCCATCCCGATTGAGATGTTCCAAGCACTCCAAGCCTCTGAGTAATGTTAAAAGTTATGTCCTGCGTTTTGTTGATTTGTCTTGGCATTTTACTCCTTTCCAAATTTCCCTTTGCAAGAATATTTTAACATTGCTGTAATAAAATGTCAAATCTTATTTATTCACTCTTCGGCTTTCATAGCTGCCAGAATTCGCGAAGGCAACATACAACAAACCTGCTCTGATACTGAAGCAATGGATACTCTGAGACCCTTGGCAAGAGGCACGAGGAAAATGCCTTCCTTTTCAAGTCTTGCCGAAACCTTATCGGGATTGCTGCACGGAATTGAGGCAAAAAAGCCTGCGTCAAAAGGCACCATCTCAAGACCGCACTCAGCAGCAGCCTTTTCAAATGCCTTTCCCCTTCTCAGCAGCATCTCACGATATCCCTTCCTTTCATCAAAAACCTTAGCCTTCAGTTCAGGGTCACTGTAAATCCTGGCAAGGATGGTCTGAGGCGCTCTGGGACAGTTGGACCAGGAAGCCCGTGAAGAAAATTCACAGACACGTTTAAACTCTTCTGCTGTTTCCTCGGTTTTTGCAATGCAGATCAACGCCCCGCATCTCATTCCGTACAGCGTGTATGCTTTTGACAGACTGTGGGAAATGAGAGTCAGAACATTTTCCGGCATTTCCTCTAAAACAGGCAGAAACGATCTGTATTCATCCTCATCACCTGCAAAGTCGATATATGCCACATCTACCAGAAGGGTTATCTTTTTTTCATCCGGAAGGGACTCAAGAACCTTCTTTACCCCTGTCCAGTCCTCTGTTGTCAGAGAATAACCTGTCGGATTGTGGGCCGGAGTGTTTAGAATTATGACCAGCCTTTGCTGTTTTTTCAGAATTTCTTCGGCCCTTTTCTTTAAATCAGCCGCATTAAATTTCCTTTCTTCATTAAAAAAGGCAAAGGTTTCCACCTTTCTTCCCTGTTCCGACGCAATGGTGCCGTATGGAGACCAGTACCAGTCGGCAGCCAGCACGCTGTCACCTCTGTCGCTGTAATTTGCAACGGTATTTCTTATTGCACCGGTGCCTCCCGGGGTAACTGATGCCTCAACAAATCCTTTTGCCTCATATGTCCTCAGTGCATCCTTTATTACCGCTGCCTTGAACTCAGCTGTTCCCGATATAGGTGCGTACTCCGCAAACTCCTTAGGACTTAAATTTTTAAAAACATCGTTTACCGATGATAATACTATCAGTTCTCCGTCATCATCAAGCAGAGCTCCGATGGTAGCGTTGACAACCTTTTCTTTTCCCTCTTCGGCTATCATGGCTTTAGCCCTGTTATTGATACCGAAAATTTTATCTTCCTTTGGTATTACACGTCCCTGCTCAGATGCAAAAATCATTTCTTCCACAGGCTGTCTCCTTTCAGCTTTTTTAGTTTTTATATTTTACTATGATATTGTAATTATTACAAGCGCCGTTTCGTATGAAAATCAGTTTTTTTGTTAATAATATCTTTAACTGGAGGTGAAAATATGCGTCAAGCACAAAGAAAAAAAGAAAAGGACAAAGTTGCTATTGCGCTGATGTTGGCTTTTTGTGTCATCGCCCTTACTTCGATTTTTACGATTAAATCAAATATAGATAAAATCAACGGCAGCAATACAGATGTGCCCGTTTCTGAAAAAACGAAAACCGACGCTTCGGAAAAAGCTCAGGAAGAACCCATCTCAGGGGGCAATGAGAACTCTGAAGAAGTTTCATCCAATGTGCCTACGGTGGACAGTGCCCATAATCCGGGCGGCAAGACTGCTGCTTCCAAATTCATTAATCCCGTCAAAAGCGACGAAGCCTATGTCACAAACCAGTACTCTATGGATACCCTCATCTATTCCGTAACTCTGGATCAGTACATGACCCACTGCGGAATTGATATTGAGGCTCCAGAGGACACCCAGGTGACAGCAGCAGCACCGGGAACGGTAACCTCTATATATGAGGATGACCGCTATGGTATCTCCGTTGAAATCACCCATTCCGATGGATATGTTACTGTCTACTCAAATCTTTCCACCGCAGAGCTTGTTGAAGTGGGCGATGTAGTGGAAGCGGGAAAGATTATAGGAGGCATAGGTACCACAGGGCTCTTCGAATCGCTGGAGCCTGCACATCTGCACCTTGAAATGTTGAAAGACGGCGTTTATGTAAATCCTGCAGATTATATAAAATTTTAATAAATCGAGAAATTCCTGCCTAAAAGCCCCTGCGCCGACTGCGCAAGGGCTTTTAATTTTCTAAAATTTTACATAATTAATATTTTTTCCTGCCGAGGAAAACTTGTCCTCATATTCCGTGGTATACTGTGCAGACTCATAAAGAACTTTGCCCTCCGGACTGTGAAGGTCGCGGGTCATCTCTATAATACTAAAGCCTGCCTCCGATATTTCTTCGAGTGTAAATTCAAAAAGCCCTTCATTATCGGTCTTGAACTCTATTGCGGCCTCCGGCTTCATTACCTGTCTGTAGTTTTCAAGATTTTTACGGTAGGTAAGGCGGCGTTTTGCATGGCGCGCCTTCGGCCAAGGGTCGCTAAAGTTGAGATAAAGCCCGGCCAGCTCTCCTTCCTCAAAGTAATCTCTCAGATCGTGTATAAAATCAATAAAAATCCTCAGATTGGCCAGCTTACTTTCCTGCGCTTTTTCCATAGCCCTGAGCACCACACTGCTCTGTCCCTCTGCAGCTATGTAGTTTACATCAGGATTTGCTTCAGCACGGCTTGTAATAAACTTTCCTTTGCCGCAGCCGATTTCCAGAAAAATGGGATTGTTGTTGCCGAAAACCTCTGCCCAATGACCTCTGCAGGCCCTTGGATTCTCTATTAGAAAAGCGGAATTAGCCGCCAGTTTTTCCTCTAAATTTTTAATGTTCCTCTGACGCATTAAAACTCCTCGTTAAACTCGTTAAAAAAGTTTTGATTCTGTTATAATCACTGCCAGAAACATGGTTAGCAGCACCAGAGCTGTATAATCCCGTTTCTTCAGCTTCATTTCGTTCATTCTTGTTCTGTTTTCTCCGCCCCGATAACACCGCGCCTCCATGGCCATAGCCAGGTCCTGTGCAATTCTGAATGCACTGACAAAGAGAGGCACTAAAATAGGAATAAGGCTTTTGGCTCTATGGATAAGGTTACCTGTCTCAAAGTCTGCGCCTCTGGCCTGCTGAGCCTTCATTATCTTGTCCGTTTCCTCCAGAAGGGTAGGAATAAATCGCAGGGCAATAGTCATCATCATGGCTATTTCGTGAGCCGGGACACCGATTTTTTTGAAAGGGGAAAGCAGCCTTTCTATACCGTCCGTAAGACTCAGGGGCCTGGTGCAGAGCGTCAGCATTGATGAACCGATGATCAGAAGTATCAGCCTGACTGCCATGAAAACAGCCGTCCTCAGACCCTCTTCGGTTAATTCAAGAAAACCCCACTTCCATATGACATGTCCGTCTATCATGAACATATTTAGGGTGAAAGTGAACAGCAGTATTATGATGATAGGTTTAAGACCGCGGACAATATATCCTAAAGGTACCTTGGATACATTAATAACCACACCCAGGCACAATGCCGCTATAGCAAAGCCGAGGAAATTATCCACAATAAAAAGCTCTATTATGAACAGCAAAGTAGCTATTATTTTTACTCTCGGGTCCAGTCTGTGGATGACGGAATCACCCGGAAAAAACTGTCCTATAGTTATATCTCTTATCATTTAGCTTTCCCTTTTAAGTATGCGGCAATCTGCTCTGCCGCCGTATCTGTATCTAAAATAGTAGCTGCCAAATCTATTCCCCTTTCCCTGAGAGTCTCCGTAAACCGGGTTACCGGCGGGAGCTCCAGACCCACGGCACGCAGCTCCTCTTTCTTGGAAAACACCTCGTAAGGGGTTCCTGATGTTATCAGCTTTCCGCTGTCTATTACTATAATCTTGTCGCAAAGCCTTGCAATATCGGCCATATTGTGAGAAACCAGGATGGTAATGTTGCCGGTTCTCTTATGAACTTCCTCCACCATGTTCAGCACATCTTTGTGCGCCTTAGGGTCAAGACCCGCGGTAGGTTCGTCCAGAATGAGTACCTCAGGGCGCATGGCAACTACGCCGGCAATGGCAACACGCCTTTTCTGACCTCCCGATAATTCAAAAGGAGACCTGTCCTTCATTTCCTCGTAATCAAGACCCACCAGCTCAATTGCTTCACGAACTCTTTCGTCAATTTCCTCCCGGGAGAGACCCAGATTCTTCGGGCCGAAGGCCACGTCCTTAGCCACCGTCTCTTCAAAAAGCTGGTACTCCGGATACTGAAACACCAGCCCGATTTTTTTTCGAATCTCCACCATAGAGACTCCCGGCTGTGTAATATCCGTATCCCCTATTATTATCTTTCCGCTGTCCGGTCTGAGTAATCCGTTAAGATGCTGGAGCAGTGTGGATTTGCCGGAACCGGTGTGCCCTATAATTCCAACCATCCGGCCGTCATCGGCGGCAAAGGATATGTTGTCCAGTGCAAGCTGCTCCGTAGGCATCCCTTTATCATATATGTGAATCAGATTTTCTACTCGTATTGACATATATATTCTACCATCTCTTCTTCAGTAATTATGCTCTGCGGAATATCAATACCCGCCTTGCGCAGCTTTGCTCCCATTTCCACCATAAGCGGCACATCCAGATTGACCGACCTTATAAGTTCTTCCTGCTCAAAAACCTTCTGCGGCGTGCCATCAAGAAGAATTCTCCCCTCATGCATTATGATGACACGGTCGGCTCTAACAGCCTCGTCCATAAAGTGTGTAATCAGGATAACTGTTATACCCTCCGCATGCAGCTCATCTATAATGGACATAATCTCGGCCCTGCCCTTAGGGTCAAGCATTGCAGTAGGCTCGTCAAAGATAATGCACTTTGGCTTCATGGCAACTACCCCTGCAATAGCAATGCGCTGCTTTTGCCCTCCGGAAAGAAGATGCGGAGCTTTTTTCTTAAACTGCCCCATGTTCACATCCTTCAGGGCTTTATCCACCCTGCGGCGTATCTCTGCCGGATCAATCCCCAGATTTTCCGGGCCGAAAGCAACATCATCCTCTACAATAGCGGAAACAAGCTGATTGTCCGGATTCTGAAAAACCATACCCGCAGTCTGCCTGATATTCCATATGTTATCGTCATCGCGTGTATCGTAACCGTCTACATGGATGACCCCCTCAGTGGGCAGGAGCAGACCGTTAAGGTTCTTGGCCAGAGTTGACTTGCCGGACCCGTTTTTCCCGATGATTGCGGTAAAGCTCCCCCTCTCAACCTGAAGATTAAGATTATCTATAGCCCTTACAGGATGGCTTTCGTCGCCTTTATTGTATTCAAATATGAGATTTTCTATGGTTATTATGTTATCCACTTAATTCTCTTCCTTGTAGTATTTATCCATATATTTGGAAAGCTGCCGGGTGTTAAACTGACCGGGCGCTGTAGGCTCAGAGCCACAGCCATATGAGATGACAGAGCCGAAATCTCCGGCACATATTCTGCTTACCTGTCCCTCTGCTCCCATGGCAATAGCCACAATCGGCTTGGCTCCTCTGAGCTGTGAGTAGGCGGCGGCCCCCTCCAAAAGGCTGTATGTGTCTGCCTCTTCAGCAGCGAAACATGCAACTTTCAAAATGTCTCCTCCTGTCTTTTCCATTCTCAGAAACATTTCTGCAATTTCATTCCTGTCCGGCATACGATCAAATTCGTGATGTGATATCTCCGTCTTTACTCGTTTGCGCTTTGCCATTTTAACAAGTCTGTCAAGCTCAGGATTGTCCGCATCGAGATCTATCATGTCAGCAGCATCAAGCGCCCATTCCATTATCTGATTGGCCTTTTTAACAGCCTCTGCTCCCTCTTCATGAGCCTTGAAGTCAATGCTCAGCGGCTTGCAGCCGCAAAGCTTTTTTATCTCCAAAGCATCAGCCAGAAAGCTTTCTTTAGTGTAGTTTGCCGCATTATCCATACGATCTGCACACCACTCGATAATCTGTGCATATTCACCGAACCGGGCAAGCTCGTGTTTGACCTCCAAAAGATTCCTGCATGAAAGGGACAGGCAGATTTTCGGTCGATTTGACTTAGGCTTCCTTAATTTCAGTCGTGCTTTCAATTGTATTTTCCTTTCTCTTTGTATTATTATCTCTTATTTTGTTAATCAAGCTGTATAAGAGATAGAGCATATGAAAAACAACCAGCATAAGCACAGCATATGATGCCACATAACCCGGAGCACCGAAGCGCGTGCCGAAAATATCCCAGAGGAACACCAAAGGCGATCCCTCTGATGCTTCATTAAGAAACAGGTAGTTTTCCTCAATCAATACGTTTAATATATAAATAGGTACCGCACACACAGCTAAAATACCGGTGGTCTTCCACAGTCCTTTGTAGTCTGCCCTTATTTCTCCCGCTGCATACAGCATAACCACGTATAATACAATCCATCCGTGGAAGGCAAAGCTGTGGATGCACATAAAGTTAAAGAAAGGGTACTCTGTCCAGTTGCAGAAGAGCAATGCCGATATGGCCCCCGGCATAAAAGCATAGGCAAGCATCTGTCCGGAAATTTTTCTGTTCTTTCCAAAAGCGTCCCAAAGCATAACAAAGATAGCCAGTCCGCAGAGATGCAGCGGCAGATATCCTTTCATAGGTGCCCCGATTATTATGAGAATGCTGTCCTTTAAAATCTCGGAACAGAGAATGGCAACGGCGAAAAATTTTTTTATACCTGCCTTTTTCTCCTCTTTCTGTCTCCTGTAATACCGTGCCATAAAAATTGCTGCAGCAACAATTGCCGCCAGCCATATTAAATGGCCGGTACAGTAGAGATCAAATCCTATGTCCAATCCCTGTTCTTCTATTTTGAGTGTGTTAATAAAAAAATACTTAAAGTCCATCTGATAATCCCTCACATAATCTGTTTTGTCTGTTAAATTCTGAAAAAACGCATCACTCACATTCTATCACTGCGCAGGTTCTGTGTCAAAAACTATTTCTCTGTCTGATGAGGCATATCTGCAGTTGCAACAAGGTCAGCGCCTGTTCCCAAAAGGTTTCTTGCCAATACGGTTCCCTGTTTCACCGGTCCCGTTACTCTGATATTGTTTATTTCCTTCATCACGTCAAAGATTCTGGCCTTAGGGATTTCGGCAGAAAGTCTGACAGGCAGTACCGGCAGTTCCGGAGAATCTGTTCGCACGGTTGTGGAAAGACCCCTTACCGGGTTTGTCATTTCCCTCATGGCAAATTCCTTGCCTCGTACGCACTTGTTCCCTGTCACCTCAATGTTAGCCTGTTCATCAATCTGCGCGGTCATCCTGCAGCCATTAGGACACACGATGCATATCATTTCCTTTTCTCTTCTATCCATGCAGTCCTACCTCCTTCAAATACTCCATTGCCGACCTGCCAGCGGCTTCGCCGCTGGCGGAAACGTAATCCACCAGGTCAAACACGCGGAGTGCGTTTCCGCAGGCGAAAACCCCGGGCACATCTGTCATCTGGTTTTCGCCGCAGGTCGGGCAGCCTGTGGCTTTATTTACCGTGACTCCCACCGACTCTGCCAGCTCATTTTCAGGTATAAGACCTACAGACAATATGAGACCGTCGCACTCTACTCTCCTTGCAGTACCCGGCAGCGGATTTTTGTTTTCGTCCACTCTGCATATCTCTACAGCCTCCACCCTGTCACGACCAAAAACTCTCGTAACCGTATGGCTCAAATGAAGCGGAATATCATAGTCAATGAGGCACTGCTGTACATTTCTGGCAAGTCCTGACGGTCCGGACTGTATTTCGTAAACGCCTTCAACCTCTGCCCCCTCCAGGGTAAGCCTCCTGGCCATAATAAGTCCAATATCTCCGCTTCCCAGTATTACACATTTCTTAACAGGCATCTGCCCCTGTATGTTTATAAGATGCTGCGCCGTTCCGGCAGTAAAGATGCCTGCCGGTCTGGTTCCGTGGATAAACACCTGCCTTGCAGTCCTTTCACGGCAGCCTGTGGCAAATATAATTGCTCCCGTATTTACCGTCTCTACGCCTTTGCTGCAAACAGCTTTTATGGTGAACCCGCTGTTGCTGTTGCTGTTCCGGCTTATGTCCGTGACAAAAGTGCTGAGCATGGATTCTATGCCCGCCGACTCAAATTCTTCTATAAACCGCTGTGCATACTCAGGTCCCGTAAGCTTTTCCTTATAACGCACAAGACCAAAGCCGTCGTGTATACACTGCTTGAGTATTCCCCCCAGGCGGTTTTCTCTTTCTACAAGCAACACTTCTCCCCCAGCCTTGTGAGCCTCTAAAGCTGCCGCCAGGCCGGCCGGACCGCCGCCGATTACCGTCACATCAAAATTCATTTCCTTACTCATCAGCTGCCTCCTTCCCGGCGGCCCCCGCTGCGGCACCTCTCGCATTCACGGCTGCGTCACCCGCTTCAGCTTCCGCAACTTTTCCTCCGGCTTTTTCCGCAGCCGCCGCAGCGCCCTCCGGCTCGCCCTTGGTAAATCCGTATGAAATCACCGAGCCGGAGCCGGCCTTTCTCACCTCAGACAAAGGTACACCCTCATGTTGGGCTATTATGTCCATGACCAAAGGCATACAGAAACCACCCTGGCATCTGCCCATACCCGGTCTCAATCTTCTCTTTATTCCGTCTACCGTCGGCACCGGCAGCGGCGAATTCAGTGCATCTATTATCTCGCCTCTGCTGATTTCTTCGCAGCGGCACACTATAACACCGTAATCAGGATTTTCTCTGATAAGCCTGTGTCTTTCTTCCTCACTCATCTGACGAAGCCTCGGCGGAGCCTTTCTTTCATCGCTGAAGTTTTCTCTGTACTCCACAGGCATCTTTTTCCTTAGCTCCTCCACAGTCCACTCTGCCAAATCAACAGCTATGGCAGGTGCCGCCGTCACCCCCGGCGACTGAATCCCCGCCGCCTCAAGGATATTGTCGGTGAATATGCCTTTTCTCACCACGAAATCCTCTTCATAGGTCGGGGCCCGCACTCCTGTAAAGTATGCGATTATGTCTCTGAACTCAAGTCCGGGCGCCAGATGCTGCTGCATCCTGATAATAGCATCCACCTCGTCTCTGTATGTAGCTGTGTCTTCTCTGTCAGGGGTTTCTACAGCATTAGGCCCTATGAGCATATTTCCGTGGACGGAGTGAATTACGCCTACACCCTTGGTGTGATTGCTTCCGTTAAAAGCATTGATGAGAAGTCTGACAGTTGCAAAGGCTTTGCCCTTGAACTTCTCCTTCTCGTACGGAGCCACTGCAAAAGGTGCTTTTGCCATGCTTGTATTAACCATATATCCCACTTTTTTATCGGTAATAATATCCGTTCCTCGTCTTGGATGAATGGTAAAGGTTCTGTCCCCTGCCATATCGGCGATTTCATCGGCATGAACTCCTGCCGCATTTATCACAACCTTCGGATACATCTTCCCTCTGTTGGTTGTCACGCTGACAATATGTCCTTTTCCGTCTTCTGCGGCCTCAACTTCCATCCCTCTCACCTGTGTTTCAAGGCTGAAGGAAACGCCGTTTGCCGCCGCGTTTTCTGCCATGGCAATGGTCATTTCGTAAGGGCTGGTGATTCCGCCGATAGGCATAAACATGCCCCCGTCTATAAATTCCGGTATGTTCGGCTCATGCTCGAGCAGCTCTTTACGCTTCATATACCGCGTACCGTGTATACCCTTTTTCTCTCCCAAATGAGCAAGGAACCACACTACGATTCGCTCCCATTTTTTGCAGCAGAGCATTACCTGTCCCCTTCTCTCAAATGGCACATCAAGCTTCTTAGAAAGCTCTTCGTACATTTGATTTCCAATAAGGTTATAGTGCTGCTTCTGAGATGATGCGGAGAAATTTATTCCTACATGTACCACTCCTCCGTTGGCCTTGGATGCTCCCGATGCCACATCAGCGCCTTTCTCGCACACCAGGATATTTAATTTATACCTGGACAGCTGCCTTGCCGCTGCACATCCTGTAATGCCGCCGCCTATAATCAGAACGTCCGGGCTCTGTCCCTCCAGTGAGCTGTCCTCAGGCAGCAGACTTTCTTTTGAAGGTTCAAAGCCTCTTACCTTTATATCGTTGATTACGCCCAGATATTTTTTCTTGTTGACGGCCAGCTGCCCTGCCTTTACGGCAATACTCCAGTCGTCAACCTGTCCCCGCAGTACTATGCAGCCTCTTTCCTCGGATACACTGATCTTCGGCGACAGTTTTTCTATCTTCCTGCAAATCTTTTTAATGTCACTCATTTTATTTATCTGTTCTTTCTTTAGCTCTATTTTCAGCCTATGTTAAGCTCTGTCTTTATCCTGTGACCGGCTCTTTATTCAGCTCGGTCTATTTTGCTATTTCCTCTCTGATCTTCTGCTGAAGAGTTTCTATCTCGCTCTCGATCGTCCATACCCCAAGTCTGAAAATCATAAACGGCAGTCTGAAAATCTGCACCTCTTCATCGGTCATACCTGTCTGTGCCTTGTACTTCTTGTAATAGCTTCTGCAGATTTTGCCACGAAGGAACTGCATGGCTGCAGCCACAGCCTTCGAAAGTCCCGGTATCATCTCTCCTTCTGTGAGGAGAAAAACCGTGGCCGCCACATCTGCTGCAGGTGCTCCGCTGCAGGCTGTCATCCAGTCTATTATGGTGGACTTGCCGTCGTGGGTCATAATGTTGTCAGGATGGTAATCGAAGTGAAGTATTGAATCGCCATCAGGCAGAGCATCGATTTTAGCTATGGCCTTGTCCTTCTCTTCTGATGAAAGGTAGTCGAATACCGATGCAGTCATAAGAGTGTGTTTCACCATCTCCTTGTAGCTTCTGATTTTTTCGGTATGGGTGCTGTGCATTTCAATCTGAAGATCCGCCATTATCTGCGCCGCTTTAAACAATATTGACGGCTGCTTTCCCAGGGTCCCGATAAGAGTTGCCCCCTCAATCTTTTTAAGTATAATTCCGTAACGTCCTTCAACTTCAACCTGCCCAAAGCACTCCACCTCAGTAACCCCTTTGGCAAAAGCCTCTTTGGTGTTTACTTCTTCGCCGTCTATCAGATCCTTATCCACGCCTTCTCTGAACAGCTTCAGCAGCTTATCATCTCCCTCCCAGCGGAAAATCTCCGAGGAGCGGCTTGTAAATAAAGGTTCTCCCAAGCTTTCCAGTGTATATACTCTTTCTTCAGACATATTGCTACCTCCTATTCTTGTCCCATCTTAGTTTATAGAATTATACTATGCTTTTTGAAAGGTAAAGTCAACTTTATTCCGCATGGGCGATCAAAGTTTTACGCGG
>CALZFA010000027.1 GCA_945644815.1 uncultured Clostridia bacterium | reverse complement strand
TAGACATAAAAATCACCTCACGATAACTTATGAGGTGATTTTGTCCTTTATTATGATTTTTGCCGTCCGACTATTTCATTATCGCCTCTGCTTCCTCGAGGGAGAAGAAGCCGTATAGTTTCACCATGGTGTCTCTTGTCATCACAGACATGGATTTGCCCTCTTTCTTCAGCTTTTTGACATAGTCGAGATATATATCAAGCAAATCTTCGGGATATGTATATAATTCTCCTTTTTCATACGTTTCCACGGAAATAAATCCCTCGTCATCTTCAATGGAAGTCGTCGGTCTGCTTGCCCCTGCCAGTTTGGGGTAATTCTCTGTAAATTCTTTTTCCCAAGGCAGCAGTATAGAAAGAATTTGCCCTGTAACAGCCTTGGCATGCTCTGAAACGACCGGCACAAATGGTTTTATTTCTGTTTCATAATATTCGGGATCGGTATATTTCATCATATATCCGTATTTTTCCGCGACAAGATTTCTCCCTTCATGTTGTGCCCTTTCAAGAAAGTTAAGATATAATTCCGTCATCTTATCGTTCCAGCAGAAAAACTGACTTCCACGCATAATGTAAAAGGTTCTCCGGTCATCCTGGCAGGATGCTCTGCCTCCTATGTTATGAACATTTTGAAACATGTCCCATTCTATATTTATTATTTTCTCGATTTTATTGTTAAATTTATTGCTATATTCCATAATCATAAATTGCAGGCAGCCCCCTTATTTCCGAATCCCCGATTCTGATCATTATATCTTTCAGATGGTCTTGCAGAAAAGGACTTGTGACATCAGAGAAGCCCTGGCGGTTAAGTTCATCGGCAACTTCGGAACAAATATCTTCCGTAATCTGAAAAACTACATCCCTTGCCTTTCTGTAACCAAAAATATGTAAACTGCACATCATATCATTAAGTTCCCCTATCTTTGCCACCGCAGCTTTCAAATTTGGCAAGTCGCAGGCACTGCGATAAGCCCACTTGTAAAAAGGCATATATCTTCTGTTTAAAAGAAAAATCATGGATAAGGCCGATTCCGTAAATCTGCTCACGGACAGCATAGATGCAACGTTATCTTCCCGTTGAAGACATCTTATCAGATTATACTGCCCCGCCTGAGACATGACAGCGGCTCTTGCTGCAATCTTCTTTCTAAGAACATCTTCGGGATAAAACCCCAGCAACGCTTTTCTGATTTCAGAAAACTTTCCCAGTTCATCTCTGAAAACCTCACCATTGGTACATACCGCAAGAGCGGTTTCCCTCAAAAAAAGCCACCCTCTATTAGTTTTCGGGGCATCTGTTATTCCTAAATACTTTCGGTAGAACCCCTTCACAGACATAACTCCCACACGACTGCCGTCCTGTATATTGTCCCTGCTTAAACCGCAAAACATGTCAGGAAGACAATCATATGCCCTTTGAAGTTTTTCTCCGCTGCAAATGAAATCATGCTCTTTTAACCACATGCAAAACCCGGGAGCGAAGTCATGATCCTTAGAAATATCATCATCGAATCCGAAGCATTGAGAACCTTCTCCGACAAGCCCTACTGCTATTTGCGAGGAGATATCATGGCAATTTTTTTCTATCATTTCTGCACCATATGTTTCGTAATATTTTCTTGCTATTTCAAGTCCTTTCATTTTATTCCTTTTCCTGTTTTTTTCTGATTGACAAAAGCATATTGGTTAATGCGGTTTTGTAGTTATCGTTATCCTTTCCGTAGTCGCGTTCAATAAACTTGAGTGCTGTTTCGAACAAGTCTGCAGCCTTTTCATAACCGTCCTGAAGCATAGGATGGTTAACTGTGCGTTGCCTGGTGCCCCTTGAGTGCATACGCATATCACAAATGGGGCAGAAACGTTTAGAAACATTGGTGTGAACATAGATATACTTGATTTTAGCGGTGTCATCACGTTCAATTTTTGATATTTCGATGTTTTTATCTTCTAAGTTAAGAAGATTTATGATATTATTCATATGAGTCCTTTCCCTGAAATCTGTCGCAGGATTATTGTAAGGGAAAGACATATGGGAGGCAATAGATTGTCTCTCATTTTGTATTTAGAATGTTTTTGAAGCATCAAAAAAACAGAGAAAAATGTAAATGTTTCCCTGCTTTTCTATAGCCCCCAACGAGTGCCCCCATTTAACTGAGACCCCAATTAACTTTGATTACCCGGTTTTGTTTACTTTTTATGTATCCTTCCTACTATTGCACAGACAACCACCGCTCCACAAGCAGTTATAACAGTTGATACAAGCAGCATAAAGCCCGGCCCCCAAAGATCAAGCATAATGCCGCCCAGCACGCTGGCCAGCATGGAGGACACTGTCACCATAACGGTATACAGAGCCTGTCCCTTGACTGCCTCTCCCTTTGCCATAACTTCTCCGATAAAAGATACCATGGCAGGCAGAAACAGACCAAATGAAAAAGTCTGCAGCAGATGGGCCACATAAATCATAGCAACGCTTTTTGCCAGATATATCATCAGTATCTTCAGTGTAAAGGAAATGGCGGCAAACTTGAGTATGAACTGGCAGGAAAATCTCTTTCTTATTTTATCGAAAAAAAACAGTGCGGGAATTTCGAGAAATGCCATGACAGAAAAGATTCTGCCCATATCCTCGCTGGTTCCTCCTACTCCTTCCACTATCTGAAGCATGAAATTGTTCAGAATGGCGTTGTTAAAAAAGACTCCCACCACTGCAAGATTGAGTACAACGAAGAGCTTGTTTCTTTTTACAAAGCGAGCGAGGTTTATTTCCTCCTCATCATTTTCCTGTCCCGATGGATTCTCCCTGATGAATCCGGCAGGGGCCCCAGGGGTCTCATCAGTCTCGGACATCATTCTGCCAAACTGCTTTTTTACAGCCACAAGGCTTATCAACAGCATGAGAAGAACGATTTCCCCTGAAAGAGGCAGCACGTCTACGCCCTTTGTCTCCACCAGCGTTCCCATAATTCCGCAAAGCAATGCATATGCCAGAGAGCCGACACTTCTGCAGGCGCCGAAGTTTATATGGGTTCCCGTTTCTTCCAGCTTAAAAGCAAGGGAATTTATCAAAGGCTGCAAGGTGGTCATCCACGCCATAATCAGTATGTACACCAGCCACAGCGCCGCAGACTTTCCTCTGATAGCAAACTGCATCACTGTCAGCACCATGAGCAGTGCCGTGGAAAGCTGCGTTATTCCCATAAGAGAAAGCCTTTTAGACCGGTCCGCGAAATCCGCAATCAGCGGCTGAAGAAATACCGCCAGAATGTTTCCGACTGCTAAAATCACACCTATCTCCGAGTTGCTGCATCCTCTTGCCAGCAGAAAAGCCGATGCAAAGCTTCCAACCACGCCATAATACATATAATATGTGCCGTGGATACATCCGTATTTTATATTCAGAAGTTTTTCCATGTTTACCCTCGAATTTATGGTTTTTTTGGAGAATCTCCGTTTTCAATTATAGCACCCGCGCCTGCTAAAAGTCTACATCAAAAAATTCGCCCCGAAGCTTTCTTCACTTCGAGGCGACACAATCCTTTCTGTTTTTATTTTTAACTGACGGTTCTTATCTTTTTCTGCAGCCAATCTTTGCCGTCCACATATCCGGATACTATGTAGGACACCACGTAATCCCCCGATGAGTTTATCATGGTTGCCGGCGGGTCTACAAGATTTCCTATAGCCACTAAAATCGGAAATGCCAGTTCCATCTGCGCAGGGAAGAAAATAGAACAGATAATATATTCTCCTATGTAGCCGCCTCCCGGAACTCCGGACATTCCTACAGAGGATAGAACCGCCACCAGAATAATCGGTATAAGCTGTCCCCAGGTGAAATCAATGCCGAAGACACCGTATACGAAAGCTATTTTCAATACGCAGGAAAAGCATGAGCCATCCATGTGCATGGTTGCACCGAGAGGAATGACCATTTCCGATACATCCTTGGAAATTCCCGTATCCTCAGCAACCTCCATGTTGGTAGGGATTGTAGCTACCGACGAGCATGTTCCCAGTGAAACAACGGCCGGTCTTGCAATGTGTTTGAACATTACCCTTACGGCTCCCGGACCGCCTCCGAACCTTGCAAATAACGGAAAGGCCGTGAAGATATAGATAAAGCACAGCGGATAGTACACAAGCATTGCACGGCCATAGGACTGAGTGATCATTGAGCCGTAGTCCGCCACCAATCCTGCGAAGATGGCGAAGAAAGCTACAGGAGCATAGTAGGTTATGAGCTTCACGAACTTAAGCATCACCTCTGTGAGTGCTGAAAGAAACCGAGTAATGGTGCCTTCTCCCTTTTCCGCCAGATTGGTTGCAAAACCAAAGATCAGGGAAAAAACGATAAGAGGCAGCATAGCTTTTCTTGTAAGCAACCCCACAAAATCACTGGCCGTAAAGAAATTTACCAGCATATCCGATAACGTTGCATATTCGCCGATTTCTTCGGCGGGAATATTCTCCCATGCCTGAAGCACAGGCGGAAATGCCTTCATAAGAATAAACATTATAAACGCTGCTATGGCACCTGTGATGACAAATACGGCGACTGTGACGCCGAGGATTTTCCCTGCTCTGCGTCTCGACTTCATTCCAGCTACAGATCCTGCTATAGAGGCAAAGACCAAAGGCACCACAATGCAGAACATCATATTAATAAACACCGTTCCGAAAGGTTTAAGCCACCCGGCGAATTCAGGCAGCAGCCAGCCTATTATGCATCCCGCAATCATGGCACCCAGCAAAATTGCCAGAAACCTGTAATTTTTTGCGATATCACTGTTTTGCATAAAAAATTCCTCCTGACCGAAATTGATTATTTCATAAATAATCTATTACAGCCAGAAGGTAAATATTCCGAAGGTTTTGAATCCGGATTCCTTATGCCGGCGGCAGACGGAAGGTCAGACTGATGATAAACTCCGTTCCTCTACCCTGTTCGGTGATAATCTCTATGGTTCCCCCCATTATGTCGATGATACTCTTGGCTATCGGCATGCCCAGGCCGGTGCCCTGTGTTTTATTAACCACAGATGTTTGTTCACGCTCAAAGGGTGAAAAAATTTTCTCTGCAAATTCTGCGCTCATGCCGATCCCCGTATCTTTTATATGTATCCTGTACTTTCCCATCCCCGCAGGCCCGTTATGTTCCTGCACGAGCAGCACTGATACGCTTCCACCCGGCTCGGTAAACTTGACAGCATTGGTCACAATATTTAGCAGCACTTGATTCAAGCGAGTTTTGTCACATAAAACATTTTCATCTGTTATATCCATCATTTCTATATGCAGCTCCAGTTGCTTTGACTGCATCTGGCCGCTGACTATAGTTCCTACTTCATTCAGAATCCGCGGCAGATTTTCCTCGGCTTCTTTCAAATGTATCTTTCCGTTTTCGATTCGGCTCATATCCAGTATATCGTTAAGCAGACTGAGCATGTGATTGCCTGATGAAAGAATTTTTGCCAGATAGTCCTTCAGTTTCTCTCTGTTTTCTATGTTTGCCGCAGCCAGAGTGGTGTATCCGAGTACAGCATTCATCGGCGTCCGTATATCGTGGGACATATTGGAAAGAAACCTGCTCTTTGCACTGCTGGCATCATTGGCAATTTTTGCGGCTTCTTCAAGAGCACGGTTGATCTTCTTTTCCTTGGTCCTGTCAAAGAAAATTATAATATACTTGCTTTTTCCCTGTATTTCCATGTTGGAGGCAGACACCAGCAACCAGCGTCTATCACCCGTGGTTCTGTGCGCATATTCCTGCTCCCATTCCTTGTTCTCTCCCGAAGCCAATTCCGAAAGCTGCTCTGCGGCAGTCATTTTGCCCTCACCCATCAGAAGTTCATCCACAACATGTGAATCCTTTTTTACATCTTTTTCTGATATGCCGAGAATTTTTTCGACATTGGGGCTTATGTAGCTGACACCGAGAGTATTTCCGTCCAGTATAAGGAAAATATGGTCAACGCTGTTGGACAGCATTGAAAACAGCTCTTCCCGATACCTGATTTCCGTGTCCTTTTCCTCCAGACTGAGGCGGCTTCTCTGTTTTAAATACCATATACAAGCTATCAAAATAAGCACAAATATCCCGCCGCCTACTACAAGAATTCTCATCTGCAGCTTGTTCATACCCGCATTGACCGCATCGGCGGTGACCATGCCCAAAACTGTCCAATCTTCAAATTCTACAGGTTCATAGACAAGATAGTATTCCTCGCTTTCCATTCTGAAATTTATGACGCCGGAGGTTCCCTGTCTGAAATCCTGCTGCATTTCTGCAATCTGTTGGGACTCCAAGTCAGATCGCGCTTCCAGCATTCCTATGAAGTTATATGTATTCTGTTTCTGCGTGTCTGCATTGTCCATTATTACCCGACCGTCAGGATATATGACATAACTTTTCGAATTATCGTCAAAGGCCGAAATTTCCAGAAGTCCTACTATCTCACTGTTATAGAAACTGATTCCTATAGCCTCATATTCAAAGTCTCCATACACATTCTTATCGCACGGAACGGCAAATACTATCATTTCCGGTTTGCTGGGCATTGCAGCGCTTGCAGCAATACATTCTCTGTCAATAATGAGCTCAGAAAGATGCCCCTCCAGATTAAGATATCCCTTTTGCCTGTCAGGGGTACAATAACCGCCTTCTCGTGAAATAAAATAAAATCCCGTGAATCCTTCATCTTTTTTTATTCTTTCCACGTATTCGCTTATCTGCTTTTCATCCTGCATGTCCTCAAGATACGGTATCCACATATCCATGGTTCTCCAGGTTCCGCCAATTAAATTGTACAGAGACCGGTTTACCTGATTATAGATTTCCTTGAGGTGATTGGCACTCTCTTCATAAATGGTATCGGTAACAAAGAAATAATATCTTACACCGGATATAATAATGCCAATCATCAAAATGAAGGCTACCCATATTCTATGTTTCATTTTTCCTCTTATCAATTATCTTCACTTTCTGATAGTTACATATTTCGTAGGTACTTCAAGCTGCGCCCCGTCAGTCAGAGCCTCTGTCAGAATTGCTGCAGGGACCTGATCCACCGGTTTCAATGCAGTTCTGATATTCTCAGGCATAGGACATCCGCAGAATATTTCCGCTTCAATGAAGTTGTCGTCTCCCATGAGAGTGACAGTATACACAGCCTGTTCATCAATAGCCTTTCCGTTCATAGTAACATCTTTGAGCGTGTAGGTTCCGTCTTCATTGTCACGGATTGTGTATTCCATGCCGCTGACAACGGGTATTAAAGTATGGTGGCGTATGGGATTATCGCCATCTTCCTTAACATTTACAAGCCAGTCCATAACTTCTGTTATCTGTTCTCCTGTAAGTTCCGCTTTTCTGACAGTTGCCCGGCCGCACATCAGCCAGTTAAGCTGCTGAGCTGTGTAACCGCCTTTATATACAGAAGAGGAAATAATGGAGGAGTATCCGATAAGAACGTCAGTATTCAGGTAATTCCGCATAGTGTTTGCCACGGCAGATGCCGCCTGGCTCCCGTGAACGGTAAAATTGTGGTCATATCCTTTTTCCATTACAGCCACAATATCTTCTTCAGCAGGTTCTTCAGGAGCCTTTAGCTGAGCGTCAAAGTCTTTATAAGCTCCTTCAGCCCCATACTTCCCGTTTATGATATTTTCCGTCACCTTCATAGAAATCGCAAAAAACTCTGTAGAAGCCAGCCGCTGATACAGATGATTCTTTTCCACACATTCCTCTACATATTCCATACTGTCCGGCAGACTCATTTCTACAGTCTTGTTATATGTAAGGACATTGCTTCCTGCTGCCGCTCTTTTCTGACCCTCCGTGCTGAAGACAGCATCGAGAATCTCCATAATGACCTCCCTTTTTTGAGGGTCGTCTTCTACATCCTTGTTTACCGCTATCTGGTATATAGGGTACGTAAGAAGCCAGTTATCCTCCCGGGTCTGACCGAAATAAGGCAGCATTACTGAATCA
Source organism: uncultured Clostridia bacterium (assembly GCA_945644815.1). Lineage (GTDB taxonomy): Bacteria > Bacillota > Clostridia > Peptostreptococcales > Anaerovoracaceae > SUG1106. The sequence continues at coordinate 8,518 of CALZFA010000027.1, read as the reverse complement.
ATTCCGTTTTCTGACTTTAGTACTATGCAGTCGTTTACAGTGCCTCGCACCATAGCAACCTTTCCATCCAGATAAAGTTGTTTTTCAGTATTAAATAAGAGATTCAGGTCTTCAGGTTTTACACAGGTATCTATAAGAAACTGTTCAAACTTTTCGAATACAACCGGCCATACCTGCTCATCCAAACCTACCGAACCGTCTTCTTTTTCGCTTTCGTATTCCTCACGCCACCGGGTTCCTTCCGGGCTCATAAGCTCAGGTATTGCGCTTCCCTGCATTGCCTCAAGACAGCTGTAATCCTGATTATAATCATTAGCAAAGCCTGTAATACCTTTTTCTTCAAAGAAACTGCATACCCGGACGAATTCTTCATAGTTTTCCGGCAGGGACACCCCATATTTTTTAAACAGGTCTCTGTTTGCAATTATTCCGTCCACTTCCGCACACATAGGCAGCCACTTGATTGCTCCGCTGCTGTCACGGTTGTTCCCTATATAGCTGGAATAGAAAGTTCCTGCCAGCTGAGTTTTGCTCATATCCATCAGGTGCTCTGACAGTTCTGCAGCATCATTAAGGGAGAACCGGCGGCAGGTAATAATGTCGGGTAATTCTCCATGTTCCTGAAGATAGTTGTAATAGTCGATACTGTTATTCCCCACCACGAAATTGAACTTTATTTCCGGGAACTGTTCCTCAAGCCAGGGAGTCAGCTCCTTGCACATTGATTTATCCCACAGATACATTGTGACCTCATTACTGCTTTGCATGTCACTGCCTCTGCAGCCTGTCAAGCCTGAAAGCATAGTAATAATAATGACAGCCGTCAGAATCCTTCTTTTCATTTTCACATCACCTTCATATCGTCAGATGGCTGATCGCCATACTCTTATTTTTTTGGAAAATATCATTGTTATTTAAAATATAAATTCTATAATATTTTAATATGCAAATAGTTTTTTCCGAAATATATTATAGCAGTTTTCTTACAAAAATCAACTTTTTTTCATATTAAAAAATTTGAAATCTTGTCTGAAGATTTCCAACGTCGCATAAAAACGACACCATCCCTTTCAGCCTGTAAAATCGGGCTGTAAATGGATGGTGTCGTTTATTTTTCGTAAACAGATCATAAACTTTTATTTAATAATTCTGATGCCGTCCTCAAGTTCCTTCTCAAATTCAACTCTGTGATGGAGTGTATAGAGTCCGGGAAAACCGCCTGTGTGAATAAATATGACCTTTTCACCCGGCTTCATTTTACCATCACGAACCATGTCTATTATGCCGGCAAATCCTTTTCCCGTATAGCACGGATCCAGCAGTATAGCTTCTTTTCTCGCCATAAGGTAAATTGCCTCACGAACCTCCTTGCACGGGTTATTATATCCTCCGCGTGTGTAATCCTTCTGTATATCAAAATCCTCTCTTACAGCATCTATTGCCAGATCGAACTTTTCCTTCATCTGACCGAAGTATTCCACAATGCGTCTGTCCTTGCGGCTTCCGAAAGGTGAAATGGATATGCCTGTAAGGCGCAGAGATGAGCCTTCATTTTTCAGCCCGCAGTAAAGTCCCATAAACGTACCCATAGATCCTACAGATTCGATGACGCGGGCATCCTCAATTCCCATTTTCTTAGCCTGCCTGTCAAGCTCCACGGCGCAGTCGTAATATCCCAGAGCTCCCAGCTCGTTGGAGCCGCCCATAGGGATGAAATATACCCTTTCCCCCTTTTCTTCATATTCACTGATGATCTTGGGGCAAAGCTCGTCAAGCTGCTCGTCTTCATCACGGCCGTCGTCTGCTTTAAGAATCAGGTCACAGTCCATTATCCTGTCCAGCAGAATGTTGGCAGATACCTCGCCCGGATAATCGTCAATGGCGATAATTGCACACTTAAGGCCATATTTTGCAGCAACAGCTGCCGTCAGCCTTCCGTGATTGGTCTGAGCTCCTCCTACGGTTATGAGCATGGTTGCTCCCCGGTCCAAAGCATCCTGAACCAGATATTCCAGCTTGCGCAGCTTATTTCCCCCTGCGCCGAAGGGCGTCAGATCATCTCTCTTAATGTACATTTCTATTCCCAGTTCCTGCGATATGTTGGGCAGGTACTGTATTGGTGTCTCATCTACAAGATGAAGTTTTTTAATGCCAAATGCCATATTATTATCCTCCTTTTCAGCTTTCCGATGTTAAAACTTCGGGCACGAAAGTCCGTGCCCGATATTTTTTAACTATACGTCATTCCTTATGAGGTCCTCAAAGGATTCCCTCTTTACGGCTACGTAGCTTTCGCTGCCGCCTTTCAGCATTACGACTGGCGGTCTCGGCAGCTTATTGTAATTCGAGGCCATAGAGTAATTATACGCCCCTGTGGTGCAGACTGCAACAGTATCATAGCGTCCGATGCTTTCAGGCATCATTACATGCTCCTGAATGATATCTCCCGATTCACAGCATCTTCCTACAATAGAACACTCGAATTCACATTTCTCATCCATCTTATTGGCCGGAAGGCAGGTGTAGGATGAACGGTAAAGTGCAAATCTCGGATTATCAGGCATTCCGCCGTCGATGGATACATAATTCTTGTATCCCGGGATTTTCTTAACCGTTCCTACGGTGTAAAGGGTCATGCCTGCATCTGCAACAATGCTTCTGCCCGGTTCCATATGTATCTCAGGCATTTCAAGATTCAGTCTCCGGCAGGTTTCCCTGATAGATGCGGCCACCTGCCCCACCTTGGTTTCAATGTCAAGATACGGGTCATTTTCGGTGTAGCGGACACCGTATCCTCCGCCAAGATCCAGAACCTTTGCAGTATAGCCGTATTTGTCCCGCATTGCAGCTATAAATTCCAGCATCACCACAGCAGCCCTTTCGAAAATATCCTCCCCGAATACCTGCGAGCCCACGTGGCAATGGAATCCCTCAAGTATAATGTGCTCTTGTCTAAGGGTGAATTCAACAATTTCGTCTGCCTGACCGGTTTCAATCGGGGTTCCGAATTTTGAGTCCACCTTGCCGGTGGCAACCGCCTCATAAGTGTGAGGGTCAATTCCCGGAGTAAGCCTTAGCAGCAGTTTCTGTTTGATTCCTCTGCGTGCTGCCTCAGCTTCTACCGCCTTAACTTCCTCAACATTATCGGCTACAAAATATCCTATGCCGTTTTCTATGGCATATGCGATATCTTCGTCGGTTTTGTTATTGCTGTGGAAAAATGCGTGTGAAAGATCGTATCCGGCTCGAAGTGCCACGTAAATTTCTCCTGATGACACAACGTCTATGCCCATTTCCTCCTCTTTCATTATCTCGTATATGCGTTTGAAGCAGTTGGCCTTCGAAGCGTACAGAGGCTGAGCAGCAGGACCGAAGTGCATCTTAAAGGCCTTTTTATAGCTCCTGCATTTTTCGCGAATCTTATCTTCATCGAGAAGATATAGTGGTGTACCGTACTCCTTTGCCAGCTCAACCGTATTCTGACCGGCAAAATATAGTACACCGTCTTTTACGGTTATGTTATCACAAATCATTATTTCCCGATTTCCTTTCAAGCAAATATTTATTATGCTGCGGCCTCTTCCTTTTTCTTTGTCAAAACCTTTTCCAGCCAATCCTTTCCGTCAACAAATCTTGAAACGATGTAGGATACAACATAATCTCCTGCTGCGTTGATCATGGTTGCAGGCGGGTCTACCAGGTTGCCGATCATAACCAGAATAGGGAATGCTACTTCAATCTGGGTAGGGAAGAAGATGGAGCAGATGATATATTCTCCGATGTATCCGCCGCCTGGAACACCTGACATACCCACTGACGAAAGTACTGCTACCAGAACGATAAGCGGAAGTGATGACCATTCAACCGGCTGTCCGAATACTCCCCAGACGAAGATGATCTTAAGTACGCAGGAGAAGCAGGAGCCGTCCATGTGCATTGTAGCTCCAAGAGGAATTACCATTTCAGCAACATCCTTGTTTATGCCTGTTTCTTCGGCAACTTCAAGGTTGGTAGGAATTGTTGCAACTGATGAGCAAGTGCCAAGGGATACTACCGCAGGACGTGTAATGTGCTGGAACATTGTCTTGATGCCATGCTTTCCCCCGCCGAACCATGCGAAGAGAGGGAATGCGGTGAAAATGTAGATTAAGCATAATGGATAGTAAACCACCATAGCTCTTGCATAAGACTCTGTGATAGCGCTTCCGTAGTTTGCAACAAGGTCTGCGAAGATTGCAAAGAATGCAATAGGTGCATAGTAGGTTATGATCTTTACAAACTTAAGCATTACTTCGGAAAGATCGCTGAGGAACTTTGCAACAGCTCCATCAGGTCCGCCTGCCAGGTTGGTTGCAAAGCCAAACAGTACAGAGAACACGATGAGCGGAAGCATTGCTCTGCGGCTGAGAAGTCCTACGAAGTCGTTAGCTGTGAAGAAATTTACAATCATATCGGAAAGGGATGCATATTCTCCCATCTCCTCTGACGGAAGATCTGTCCACGGTGCTAATACCGGCGGGAAAATCTTCAGGATTATAAACATAATTACTGCTGCAACAGCACCGGTAACTACGAAAGTACCTACTGTAGTACCCATAATCTTTCCTGCACGTCCTCTGCTCCTCATTCCTGCAATTGAACTGGAAATTGAGGCAAATACCAAAGGTACTACCACGCAGAACATCATGTTAATGAAAATTGTACCAAGTGGTTTGATTGCCATACCGAATGACGGTGCGAACCAGCCTACGATACAGCCGAGAATCATCGCGCCCAGCATAATAGCAAGGAAACGATAATTTTTCATTACTGAACTCTTTTCCATAATAATTCCTCCTAAGTTTTTTGAAATAAAGTATTATGATTTCTTTATGTCAAGCCTTTCGGCCGGCATACATGTGCATTTCAGAGTTCAAGCTCTTCGTCTGTTACCTCTCCCTTTGCCACTATGTTTGTAGGCCCGGTGAGATACAGATTCTTTATCTTGTCCTCTTCTCTCTCCACATCTATAAAAAGGGTGCCTCCGGTCATATCCACTTTGACATTTTTTCCGCTGACCTTGCCTTTAAGGGTCAGAACGGTTACCACTGAGCCGGTGCCGGTGCCGCAGGCATATGTAAAGTCCTCCACACCTCTTTCATAGGTTCTTTCAAATATATGGTCTTTGCCAATAATTTCGCAGAAGTTTACATTGGCGCCCTTAGGGTATCCTTTATAATATCTTAGTTTTCTTCCCAGTTCAAAGAGCTGTGCCTCAGGATAGTCTTTTAAGTTTGAGATGGGAACAACGCAGTGAGGAATTCCCGGATTCCCCAGTTCTATGTAGGAGCAGATGTAGGTTTCGCCGTCAATCTCAACAGGCTCATCAAGGCGCAAATTACAAGGATCGTTGAGGCGAACCCTGTAAAGTCTCTTGTCAATTCTCTCTCCCGTTACAATTCCTGCTGTAGTCTCAACCCTCTGCACTTCTCCTGCAAGACCCTTTTCGTAGCCGTAGCGGCATATGCATCTGGCACCGTTTCCGCACATCTCACCCATGCTGCCGTCCGAATTGTAAAACACCATGCGGTAATCCGCCTCCGACGGATTATTCGGGTTTTCCACTACCATAAATCCGTCAGCTCCTATGGAAAGATGCCTCTCGCACAGGGTCTTTGCAACGTAAGGGAATTTTTCTGCAGGGATTTTCTCTTCCATGTTGTTGATAATGACAAAGTCGTTGCCGGCTCCGTTCATTTTCCAAAATTTCATCTATAACATCCCCCTCCTTGATAACTCGGTTAATTATCATTGTATAGAACACATGAGCAAAAATGGTGCCAATAGGGCCGCCATATTCAGGACGGCCCCTGTTAAACAAAAGAAAACCTCGAAATATCAAGGTTCTCCGCAAAAAATTATTTTCAAAAAAATGTATCATCAGTTCCAATCCCGGGCGGCTGTTTGTATAAAAAATAACAATATTTGTCCTTTTTTTAGGACTGTTTTTCCTGTTTTTAGGACTATTTACTTATTCCATGTTTTTTAAGTTTTTCATAGAATACGCTACGGGAAAGTCCCAGTTCCTCCATAGTTCTCTTCCGGTCATCATTGTATTTGAAGAGAGCATCCTCTATAATGCGTTTTTCATCAGCCTCCAGCCTTTCCTTCAGGGTGGCTCCGTTCATGGTCTTAGGTCTGATCATGAGATTCTCAGAATAAATCACCCGACCGTCACATACGGTAATTGCCCTTTCAATTATATTTTCAAGCTCTCTGACATTGCCCGGCCAGTCGTACCCTGCAATCATTTCCAGAGCCTCTTCAGAAAACTGTTTCTCTTCCATGTCATATTTGCGGCAAAGGTCCTCCAGAATTGAATTTGCAAGTATGTAAAGATCTCTCTTTCTCTCCCTCAGTGCCGGGATATGAATAGGAAAAACATTTATTCTGTAGTATAGATCCTGTCTGAAACGTCCCTGTCTCACCTCCTCTTCCAGATCGCGGTTAGATGCGGTTATGACCCTGACATCCACCTTTACAGGGGTGGTGGATCCCACTCTGTATATTCTTTTATTCTGCAGCACATGAAGCAGTTTTACCTGTATTTCAAGAGGTATCTCGCCGATTTCATCGAGAAAGATTGTCCCGCCGTCGGCTCTTTCAAAAAAGCCCATACGGCCGCCGGGATCTGCCCCGGTAAAAGCTCCCGGCACATAGCCGAAAAGCTCACTTTCAATAAGTGACGGAGCTATGGCATTACATATAACTTCAACAAATGGCGCTTTCGGATTGCCGCTGTTATGAATCGCTCTGGCAAGCCTGCTCTTTCCCGTTCCGCTTTCTCCTGTTATTATGACATTGAATCTGGTCTTGGACGCCTTGTAAGCCAGCTGCTTTACCTTTTCCATGGCAGGAGAATTTCCTATAAAACCTTCAAAAGCCGCCTCCCCCTCTTTGTCCGGAATATACGCCTTCTTTTTTGCCCTTTTTTCAACTTCGGCGGTAAGGGGATTTACCTGCCTGGATATGTTTTCAGTAACCTCGTTGTCCTGCACAAAAACATAGACACCGTCATCAGGGCAGTCTTTCTTTATCCTTATCAGATGGCAGTACACCATCCTCCTGTAAATTTCATACACACCTTCAAGATGGGTCCCGTCTTCTCCTTCCATAACCTTTTTAAGTGTGCGCAGGAACATATCTCCGTCCAATATCTGCTCTGCTTTCATACCCACCGTCGGCAGAAGCTCGTTGACCTGACCGGGAATGTTTTTCCCTGCAAATCTCTTTCCGCGAAGCAGTCTTCCGGCTTCTTCGCCTCTGTATCCGTAGCCCTTGGCCTGAAAAAACTTTATATTCCCCGTCAGCCCGTCTATTGCAACCATGTATCCGATACTCTCCAGGTAGTTCATATGGTATTCCTTGCCGTTAATAATCACGCTCATCCTGCGGTTTTCAAAGTCTATTGAAGCTTCAATGCTGAATCCCAGATAACGCTGAGACAGCTCAATTTTGCTGTCGGGGATAAATTCGCTGAAAGTTTTGTATACCGGCTGAATTTTTTTGTTTTTGTATACTCCAATGGCAAGAACCACGCTGCCCTGCTTGATCTCACCACTGTGTATATTGAGTGCTTTAAGATCCTCCGGCGTCATACAGTCATCATTTCCCAGGTCGTTATCCAGAAAAATCACAATGTCGCCTCTTTCAAGCTCGCCCTCGGGATGACTTTCGCCCGCAGGCAGAGTTACTCCCATCATTTCCTTTGCCAGAGGACTGTATTCGCCTATATTACCGTCTTCTCCCACGTAGATCATTCCGTAGCTGAGGCCTTCGGCGGCAGTCTTTATGATGTCTGTGCAAAGCCTGCCATCTGCTGCTAATCCTGTCATGACTTTCTCCTTCTAGTTATTTTTCAGAATCATTTCATCTTTCATCGGAGCAAACCCGTATTTCTCATACAGGGGCCTTCCCATATCCGTAGCTTCCAGCGTTATATTATTGATACCTCTGCTCTTTGCCTCTTTTACCAGAATGTCCAGTGTTTCAAATGCAATTCCCTGTCTCCGGTACTCGGGGGCGGTATACATGTTCATTATATATGCTTTCCATCCGGACGGGTTGCTGTATGTAGGCATCACCCGAAAAAAGCTGACACCTCCGGTTGCCGCAATTCGTCCCTCAGGGCTTTTGTACTCATCTGTTAAGTCTCTGTCAAAAACCAGCAGGCCATAATGGGAGCCGTCGGCAAGGGTTTTTTTATAATAGTCCTCTGTCTGACGCCTCACTTCACTCATATCAGTCCCCTCAGGCAGCTTGTTTGCCGCAATAAGCACCCTTATTCTCGTATCTGTAAGAAGCTTGAGATTCTGCGGCCCCGCCGCCTTGTATATTAGATTCATAGATTCACCCTCACCTTTTTTATTACCTGCATTTTAACACAGTTTTTTTCTTGGTTCAATATAGGGCGTGAGAGTAAAACAGGTAATAGGTGGTATAATACAGAAAAGGAAATCAAATTAAGATTCAGGTTATG
>CALZFA010000026.1 GCA_945644815.1 uncultured Clostridia bacterium | reverse complement strand
GCTCCGATGGCAAATGGATATGCCATGACGATAGGCGATGAGGATCTGAAGTAATCAGTATTTGATGCACCGGTTGAAGCAGCTGTCAGAAGAACAGTATCAGCATACAGACAGATGTGTCCTCCGAAAGCAACAGCGGAAATTACAGCTCCTGCGCACAGGAACGGGTTGATTCCCATAGCAGCACAAACAGGTCCTACGATAGGGAATGCAATTGCAGCCAGACTCCATACGCAGCCGGAAGCAAATGACATCGCACCTACACCGATAAAGATAATGAATGGGAAAAGCTTAGGACTGATTGTTGCGCTGCAGATTTTTACAACAAACTCATTCAGTCCCATCATTGTGTTAACATCGATAAACATGTATGCCAGAATAATAAGTACAAGTACTCCGAACATATCTGTTAAGCCCTTCATAAGGGATGCTGTAAATTCCTTTGGAGTCATTATTCTCTGAGGGATGTACAGAATGAAGCAAAGGATGATTGAAAGCAGTAATGCTACAACCATATCGTCGGTAACGATAGTAATTAACGCTACAAAGATAAGAGGAAGCAGGAAGTTAATAGATCTGCATTTCTTACCTTCAAATCTTGCTTCGTCCTCCAGGCCTTCGATAGCCATAGCCTTTGATGCTTCGGAAAGAACCTCGCCGGTTTCAATAGCACGTTTTTCAGCAGCAGCCATAGGCTTGAATTTTGGAAGTATGCCAAGGCAGATCAGAGGAACAACAAGAACTGCAACGATGCAGTAGAACATATACGGAATAGCATGTGTATATGCTCCCACTACCGAAAGTCCGTTCAGCATATCAGCTTCTTCCATAAGTCCGCCCATAAATACTCCCCATGTTGAAATAGGAATAATTGCGCAAACAACAACACCTGTTGAGTTGATAATGAAAGCAAGCATCTCTCTGGAGATTTTGTACTCATCGCAAAGAGGTTTTACTGCTGCACCGACAGCCAGGCAGTTCAGGTAGTCGTCTACAAAAACGATAATACCCAGAATCCAGGTTCCTATCAAAGTCTTTTTTCTGGAGTTTAATAACTTATGGGCAAGTCCTGCAAAGCCCAGAGCTCCGCCTGAGTCAGTCATTAACTGAATCAGCCCTCCGAAAATACCGCAGACCAGAAGAACCCACTGTGTACCATCATCGCAGAGAGTGACATATGCCTGATCCATAAACAAACCTACCGCAATTAGAGGGTGGCCTTTCGCTGCCATAAGGAAGGCAGCAATGATTCCCGCAAAGAATGATACAAAGGTATCTTTAGTAACCAATGCCAGTACCAGAACAATAACAATTGGAATGAGTACTGCAATGCCGTAGTTGAATGTGGTGGCTGCACCCCAGTCTTCCATGGTGGTCCATACACCATCAAACAATGCACTAATTTTATCCATTTTTTACCTCTCTTTCTTTCTTCTTTTTTTGAATATAATACCTTATTTAAAGCTCTCATCAGAAAGAGCAATAGAGGCGATTGACTGAGCAAAAATCTTCGCACTTGCCATAAGGCTGTCAACGAAAATATACTCGTTTTCACAGTGGCATGTATCCTCCTCACCTTCGAAAAGAGGTCCCCATGACACTATATTCGGCATAGCTTTGGCGTAAGAACCTCCATAGGCCAGAGTAAATCTGTTTTCAAGAGAAGTTACTGACTCATAAGCCTCTGCCAGCTTTGACAGGAACGGCGCATCCTTCCTTACAAATACCGCCGGAAGAGATTCGCATTTTACAAGCTTTCCGCCGTGCTCTCCAAACAGCTTTGCAATTTTATCTGTAATTTCCTCACAGCAAGCGCCATATGGATATCTCACATTAATATGCACTTTAAGCTTGCCGTCTTCTGTCTTGACAATTGTTGGTGCAAAGCAGTTCACATGAACAAATTCTCCCATATAATATTCGCTTTCACTCTTCAGACCCAGCTTTTCGCCATAAACATCCTCAAAGCTTTCTGTAATAATGTGAATGACATCAAGGAGTCTGTTTGATTCGAGACCCATATCGCTAAGTTTCTTGTCAAGCAGGAAAACAGCGTTGCTTCCAAGCTCAGGCTGGCAGGAGTGAACGGACTTGCCTGTAACAGTGACCGCTGAACCGTCTGACAGAATTGCCGCAGCCTTTCCCGGAACTACATTTGACGCTGTTCCGATGTTCAATTCTTTTAAATATCTCTTACCGTCGCTGCAATCAGATGCTTCATTAATATCAAATTCAAAATCCAGATCCAGGCATCCTTTTTCGATATTGCAAATAGGATATTCGCCGTCGGGAGTGAATCCATAGTCAGGCAGAGGATACTCCTTCACATAGTTGTCCATATCCGTCCAGTCTACTTCTTCCTGAGTTCCCATTATCAGCTGAACCTTTTTCCTGAGGGGCAGTCCAAGCTCTTTCACCGCCTTCATAGCATACAGGGAAGCTATAACCATCCCTTTGTCGTCGATAGTTCCGCGTCCAAACAGTTTATCGTCTATCAACGTCAATTTATATGGATCAGTTTCCCAAACATCCATATCACCCGGATCTACAACGTCCACATGAGTAAGTATACCAAGTGTTTCATCGCCGTCACCCATTTCGATGACACCCACCTGTCCATCAAGACAGTTTATAGATGTTAAACCCATCTTTTCACCCAGATTAAGTATGTAGTCCAGAGCCTTATTTACCTCCGGAAGATCTTCGGAAACGCTTGGAATTGCAACAAAGTCTCCCAGATCTTTAATCATCTGCTCTTTATGATTGTCTAAATACTCTGTTAATATCTTGTTCATTTTGTCCATTTCACTCCTCTCTATAGGTGCGTATATGGAGCACACCCAGTTTCTCTTCCCTTCAGTATAAAAATTTGTTCTTTCTCTTCCGTAAAACTCACCTGTCAGTATTATGCCGTTTTCCTCTGCATACTTGATTAAAGGATTTATCATCTCTTCCACATTATCAGAAAAAATAGTATGCGTTATAAGACAGATTTTTTCCGGCTCCTCGATAATATCCAGATATCGGTTATTACGGAGCCTCTCTTCAGTTTTTGCTACGGAAATATACTTATGTGGAACATGGTCTTTGTCGTTCCTGTTGTAATAAAAGGATATGCAGACATCCTGCCAGTCATTTTTTTCAATGGCAATCCGATCCTTAAGGTAGTCAATAATATGCTCATCATCATTTTGATAGCTGCTGACCCTCAGAGAAGGAGGCATTTTTCCTTTTTTGTACTGACCTATTTCACTTAGTTCAAGGTTGTATTCCCTTTGCCAGCCCTGAATGCTCTCCAGCAGGAATGTATACTCCTTTATCTTCTCTATCAGCTCTGAAATAGTGTCATCAATAACCTCACCGATGCTCTCCAGTGGCATTCCGCTGAAAATCTTCCGGATGTTGTCTATGGATATTCCCATGCTTCGATAAAAGAGAATATCGGAGATATACAAAACATCCTCTGATGAATACTCCCAGTAATTATTGTCCTTGTTTTTTTCCGGCTTTATCAGACCCTCACGAACATAATACCTTATGTTTTCCGTTGTCATCCCAAGAACCTTCGATATTTCACCCACTGTCATTCTCATAGCATCACCACCTGTTTGTACAAATTTTAAACCTCGGAGTTACTCCGATGTCAACACAAAAAATTAAATCGCGTCAGCCCGTAAAACGGGGACGCGATTCTGTCTGCTCTTTTTTAGTCCGTATAGTTGTCGAAATATCCCTGAATATAGATGAACGGGGTTCCCTTGTCGCCGGAGCCGCTGGTCAGGTCGCATAGTGAGCCCAGAAGGTCCGTCAGTCTTCTCGGTGTGGTTCCCTCTGTTGCCATCTGGCCTACCAGGTTGTCATCCTTTTCCCGGATAGCCCCTTCAATGGCCGCTTTCAGCTCGTTGCCGCGAAGGTCTGCAAAATCGTTATCCGCAAGATATTTAAGCTTAAGCTCGTTTGGCTGTCCGATAAGTCCCGAAGTAAATCCAGGTGAAACTACAGGATCTGCAAGCTCCCAGATCTTGCCTACAGGGTCCTTGAAGGCGCCGTCGCCGTAGACCATAACCTCAACTGTCTTGCCTGTTCTTTCCTTGATGTCTGCCTGGACGCTTTCAACGAATTCCTGACAGTTGACAGGGAACAGTTTGATTGTGTCCTCTGTAGCCTTGTTGGAGCCCAAAATGCCGTAATCAGGATTGTATCCTGATCCGTTTACAGGAGCTGTCAGCAGCTCGTCCATACCCAGCACAACCTTGCCTCCGGCTTCTTTGATAAGCCTCTTGGTTCTCTTTCTCGTGTGAATGTCCGCACAGATAACCTTGTCGGTGTAATCTACGATTTTACGAGGATTGTTTGCAAAGATAATCTGAGCCTCAGCGCCCTCCTCCTCGATAATTCCTTTATAGTAGTTTACATAATCTATATCTGTGAATGTATGCTTTGACTTTCCAAAAGTACCCTCAAACTCATCCTGAGTCAAAACATCGGTATAAGGATTTACACCCTTCTCATCCAGCAGGTCCAAATCCAGCAGATGGTTTCCCACCTCATCGCTTGGATAGCTTAACATTAGGACAACCTTCCTGCAGCCTTTTGCGATTCCGCGGAGGCAGATGGCGAATCTGTTTCTGCTGAGGATAGGGAAAACCACTCCTACAGTTTCTCCTCCGAGCTTGTTTCTTACATCCTCAGCAAGCTGGTCGGTGGTAGCATAATTTTTCTGTGCACGGGCAAGAATTGATTCCGTAACTGCCAGCACATCCTTGCTGCCGATTTCAAAATCGCCTGCCTCAAGGCACCCCATGAGGGTGTCAACTACAATCTTTCTTAAATCGTCGCCTTCCTTGATAATAGGGCCTCTGAGCCCGCGGGAAACGGTTCCTATTCTTCTTTCCATGTATATCTCCTTTTAAAAAGTTAATTTTGTTTCCTCTACCTTTAACCATGTAATTATACTCTATTCCGTGCACTCATTCAAGTACATAAATCCCTATTTTTCAAGGAGTCCGCCCACCAGCACGAAGTATGACGGCACCTTGCCCTCTTCAATCCACTCAAGCTCGATTCCCAAAAGGTCATGGACTGTTTTACCTACATTACCCCCCAGGGCCTCTATAGAATAGCGCATTTTGTCCGGATGTCTGCAAGGCGCACCGGATGTTCTGGTGCAGTTTCCTTTGCCGCAGAGACTGCAGTTTCCTGCTGAAAGTGATATGGAGCCCGGGTGGGCGCTTTCCATCTCAAAGAGCTCGGCGGTAACCTTCTCCTTTACCTCCGCCATGATTTCAAGGCTTCTTTCCTCCGACTCCGAACCGTCGAAATTTATCTTATAACCCAGCACATAAAGACTGTTGTATTTTTTCCAGTATTCCTCCGGCTCAAAATCATAGCTTGGGCATGACCAAACCTTGTCATAATTGGAGCATCTGCGGCAGTATCCGAGAAACTCCTGAACATTTATGTAGTTTCTCATATAATCTGCAACCGATATGCTTTTTTCAAATTTCTCTAGTGTGTACATGGTGCCTCGTCCTCTTCTTTTTCGTTTTTTCTGTTTTTAGTATACCATAGACGGAGGATTTATGATACAATATTTCTCAGAAACAGATTCTAAACAGGGAGGAAAAGATATGGCTTTTGGTTTTTTCAAAAAAGTAGAAGCAGCAGATTTGATTTTACATAACGGACATATTTTTACTCAGAATCCGGAGCTTCCATGGGCCTCTGCAGTTGCCTGCAAAGGGGATGAAATCTTGGCAGTCGGCAGTTTTGACGGTATGGATGGTATCATTGGTGATTACACGCGTATCATAGATTTAGATGGAAAATATGTTTTTCCCGGCTTTATAGATATCCATAGAAGCCCTGTTCTCAAGGCCTTCCAAGGGCATTATGCAGATCTTTCGGAGTGTCACAGCGCCGAAGACGTGGCGGAAACCATGAGAGAATGGGCCGAAGAAAACCCTGACAGAGAGATTTTGTTCGGATACGGTTACAGAGATGACATCATGCCTGACAACGAACAAAGTGATGATGAGATTTCTCCGTCTGCACTTATTCTTGACAGTGTTTGTCCTGACAAACCGGTTCTGCTGCTTTGTGCCAACTGTATCAGCTGCTGGACCAACAGCGCTGCCAACCGTATTATCAATGACACTGCTGAGGAAGAACTGGTGGACACCATAACCGTGGGATATGTGCTTAACCTGCTCATCCCATTTGACTTCGATGTCATTGAAGAAAGCGTTCAATCAGAAATTTCCAATCTTGCCGATAAAGGGTTTACTTCTGTGCTGAATCTGCAGTCCCCTGATTATTTTGAAAATCTTTATCAGGATTCTCTGATCGGCTTATATAATGAGGGCCAGCTCCGTCAGAGATTTTTCGGTTCATATTATATGAACCGTCCCCTTCTTCCTAAGGCTCTTGTTCACCGGCTTATGGCGAGAAGAACCAACTGCCTCGAGCTTGGAAATATGATTCACGCAGAAATGCTGAATCTTTACCTTGATAACTTTAGTTCGCCTGTTCCTTTCAGTCAGGATGCTATCAACACAATTCTTGAGGATGTTTGCGAAAAAGGGTTTGGGGTTTTTCTTGAAGCCATCGATAAAGAGGATTTGATACTGGCCTTCAATGCTCTGGAGTACATCCGCAGCAAAGGCTGCAAAAATATATTTGTCATTGCTTCGGATTACAGTCTTTCCCCTGAGGAATCGTCGGATCTTCTCTATTGGGAAAGCGCTTTCACCACCTGGGGCACCGACATATTCTCGCCGGGAAGTCTTACAGGCAATGTAACATCCGTAGAAGAGGCTATTGACCACCTGACTGTGGACGGTGCGGCAGTAATCGGTATGTCTGACCGGCTCGGAAGAATAGAAACCGGTATGCTGGCCGATATGGCTGTCTTCGATGAAAACCTGTTTGATTTGGATCTGAATCTGCTGCCGAGAATTCATGCCGCCATGACGGTTCTCGGCGGTCAAGTCGTTTACGACGCCGATTCGGAAAACGATATGGAAATGTATAATTTAATGGCTTCACAGCAATTATAAATGTTAAGGAGGATTTTTCGAATGAAAAAGATTTTAAGTGTTTTATGTGTTTTGATCCTGATATTCACAACTGCGGCCTGTTCATCTCAACCTGAAGTAGACGATACCCCCGTTGTTAACCCTGTCAATCTGTCATTTTCACTTCTTGATGGAGATGACGATCTCGAACTTGAGGATTTTGAAAAAATCGAAAATGATCCTTTCATTGCAGAGGAGGGTTCAACAGTCCTTGAAGCAACTCAGCTTTACTGTATGTCTCACGACATTTCTATTTCCGTGGATTCGTCAAAGGGCTATGTGACCGAAATTGCCGGTCTGTCAGAGGGCGATTATAATAATCAGACGGGCTGGGTATTTACCGTAAACGGTGAAATGGGAATGCTTGCCGCAGATGAGCAGATTGTTGAAGAGAACGATAAAATCGCCTGGGAGTTCATTGACTTTTCAGCTATCGCATGGTAAAATAAACACAATAATTTATAAAAACATCACTCGTCCTTCACTTTTTCATGTTATTATTAAGATGTTCTGAGGGGATGAGGAACAAATAGCAAACTTTCCTTCTTTTATTGAATACACACACACTTTCAGGAAAACAGCTTCTCTTTTGAGAAGCTGTTTTCCGTTTTTGTCTTTTTTATAATGTCATGTCTTCTTTATGCATATCTATTCTTTTCATTGCTTCACCCAGAGAAATTTCTTCTCTCCGTGCTATTTCAGCCAGATCCTCGTATTCATATTTCTCTTTGGTAATACCGTATCCCCTTGAAACCTTTACACGGATTTTGCCCAATGCGGTCGTTTTCTTTTCCACATTCCTTTCAAGCTTATATCTGTCGCAGATGTATGCTCTTATTCCCAAAGTAGTCGTATATTGAAATATCACTCCTGCCATTCTCTCCGCTTCTTCAGAAGGTACTATTACACAAAGCTTCACTGCAGGCCGGTTTTTTTTCATATATATGGGCTGTGTATAAACGTCCAATGCGCCGGCCTCAAGTAGTCTTTCTAAAGCAAAGCCCAGCTCTTCGCCATTCATATCGTCAATATTTGCAGCAAGCTCAATCACCTTTTCACAGTCTTTTTTCGCCGGACCAAAGTCTCTTCGCTCTGTTTCCCCCAGTACAGCCCTCACGCAGTTTGCCTGCCTGAAGTCTTTGCTTCCCATGCCGTAGCCGATTTTTATTGTTTTCATCACCGGCATCTGACCGAACTCATCTGCAAATTCTCCTGCCAGCGCTGCTCCTGTAGGCGTGCAAAGTTCACCTCTGGCTTCTCCGTCACTGTAGGCAGGAATCCCTTTAAGAAGCTCAGCTGTGGCCGGTGCAGGCACAGGCAGGATGCCGTGGGCACAATGCACACTGCCGCTTCCTGTATTTATGGGCGAAAAAACTATTCTGTCCGCGCCGAGCTTTTCTATAAGTATGGAGCACCCTGCCACATCAGCTATGGCATCCAGACTGCCAACCTCGTGAAAATGTATATGCTCCGGCTTTTCTCCGTGAACGGCGGCCTCCGCCATGGCAATTCGCCGGTATACATTGAGAGCCTTTTCCTTCACTCCCTGAGAAAGGTTCAAGTCCTTAATGATTTTTTCTATATTTTCAATACCTTTACCATGGCTATGGCTATGCTCGTGATGGTGTCCGTGGCTGTGACCTTCCTCCTCCTGGAACACCCTGACCTCCATATGGGTTCCCTTTACTCCGCATTTAATGCTTTCTGCAGCTCTGACTGTCACTTCCGGAATACCTGCACTGTTTATGCTCCTGATAAATTCATTCCGCCCGGTATCATCCAAAAGCTCATAAAGTGCCCCCATGAGCATATCTCCTGCTATCCCCATACTGCATTCTATATATATGGTTCTCATTTCACCGCCTCCATATTGTTTATCTGATTAGCCAGATATCCGGCTCCGAAGCCGTTATCAATGTTTACTACGCTTACCCCGCTGGCACAGGAGTTAAGCATGGAAAGGAGCGCTGTAACCCCTCCAAAAGCCGTTCCATATCCCACGCTGGTAGGTACGGCTATGACAGGGCAGCTTGCTAATCCGCCTATTACACTGGCCAATGCTCCCTCCATCCCCGCAATTGCTATTATAACCCTTGCGTTCATTATATCATCCATGTGAGCCAGCAGCCTGTGAAGGCCGGCTACACCTACATCATATACTCTTCTTACATTGTTCCCCAATATTTCCGCAGTAATGGCTGCTTCCTCACCCACAGGTATGTCGCTGGTCCCTCCTGTGGCCACCAGAATATATCCACTATGCTTCGGCTTTTGATTTTCTCCCACCAGACCGATTCTTGCCTCCTCGTAGTATGTAAAAGGAAAGATCTTGTCGATTTTCTCCGCCTTTTCCCGTGAAAGCCTGGTTATAAGTATAGTCCTCTGTCCTCTTTCCCAGAGACTTCTGATTATGGGATTGATCTGCTCCGATGTCTTGCCTGCTCCGTAAACCACCTCTGCAGAACCTTGTCTTATTGCCCTGTGATGATCAATTGATGCCATGCCGATTTCCTCAAATGGCGCTTTTTTAAGGTCCAGCAAAGCCTCTTCCACGGTTACCTTTCCCGCTGCCACGCCGGTCAGTAAATTCACAATCTTTTCCTTTTCCATTATCTTGCCTCCATATCAAGCAGTATTTCATCAAAGAAAGGCTTCAGGACCTTCACTATTTCTTCTCTTTCTTTAAACGCCTTTTCCATCTGTGCTTTCTTAAGCTGCAGCCTTGCGCCGCCTCCGAAGACTCGCACTCTGAAATCAGTAAAGCCTATTGACATAAGAGATTTTTCTGCTGCCTCAACTCTTGCCAGGATCTCCGGGGAAATAGCTGTACCCGTGGGAATTCTTGTAGCAAGGCAGGCGTATGCAGGCTTGTCCCAGGTGAAAAGCCCTTCCTCTTTAGATAACCTGCGTATTTCTTCCTTGGGCAGGCCGCAGATTCGCAGGGGTGAAAGAATGTTCATTTCGCCAAGGGCCTTCATGCCCGGCCGGTCTGCTTCATCGTCGGAAGCGTTGGTACCATCCAGAATTATATCAAACCCGTCCTTTACGGCAGCCTCTTTGATGGCTCCCATGATTTTTTTCTTACAGTGGTAGCAGCGATCCGAAGGATTTGATGCAACCTTCTCGTCGAGAACAGAATCTCCAAGATTTAGGACCTCCATATCAGCACCAAGCTCTTCTGCGAGCCTTAATGCATCCGCAAGCTCAAACCCCGGCTGAAAGCAGCTCTTCACATAATACGCCTTTACTCTGCCCGCATACTTTACAGCCTGACTCAGAAGATATGCCGAGTCAGCGCCTCCGGAAAAGGCTAAGGCTGCTTCTTTTGTTTCTTCAAAGAACTTTTTTAGCTCCATTTCTTGCTCCTTTTAAAAAACAAAAAACCACAAAAACAAGTGCTTCTTCACCTTCGCACTGCCTTCGTGGCAATATTGTGCTATATTTTTTACTGTTCTCCCTGTTAAATCCACCCTCTTTTGCCTGCTTCTTTTTCTAAAGAAATCACGAAACTTCTGATCCGTATGTTCAGTATACATCTTAAAAAGGCATATTTCAAATATTTTGCCGCAGAACTTTCTTACCGTACCGGGACTACTTCCATCCAATATCCGTCCGGGTCCTCGATGAAATAAACTCCCATTTCTTTATTGTCAAAGCATATGCAGCCCATGGCTTCATGCTTAGCGTGAGCAGCCTCGTAGTCGTCGGTTCTGAAGCCCACATGTATTTCGTTATCCCCAAGGCTATAGGCTTCCGTTCTGTCTGCATACCATGTCAGCTCAAGCTGGCATGGACCGTCTTTGTGGCCGAGAAAAACCAGCTTCCATGAACCGTCTCCGGCCTCCTTAGTTCGAAGCACCTCAAGACCCAGAGCCTCCTTATAGAACTCCAGCGACCTTTCCATATTCAGAACTGTTATGCAGCTATGGTACATTTCAAATATCATAATTTTTGCTCCTTTCCTTCCGCAAAGAACCATGGCCATTCAGCTGATAACAGCTGTGACAGCACAGTCCGCCACAAAAATCACCGCCGGAACTGTGCTGAGATAATTCAAGGTTTGGCGTGACATGGGTCCCACCAGTCGCTCGAACAGAGGCTGTACTGCGTTCCAAGGTTTTTTCATACGCTTCTGCTTTTCCGCGTTATTGCTGTTCCGATTCTGATTCGATGTATTCACATTCTACTACAAATCTCTGAGTGTCGCTGCTATCTTCCGTGCAAGTGGAAAGATAAAGCATTCTTTCGCCTGCATCCTCGGCAGAAGATGACGGAAGTTTATAAATCTCACTCTGAACCGAAGCCTTATATGCTTTTTTCACCTCATATTTCAGGGTTTGTTCACCAGGCAGCAGAATATACACATAAGGATGTTCTTTCATGAAGTTTTCATCGGTATACTTGTCAAGTTTACCGAACATGCTGCCGTTGTGCATATTGTGACCGTAGACCACCATGCGGCTGTCAGTAAAATCCCGGGAACACCTGTAGTCAATGTAAATGCTGCCTGCTGTCAGATACTTCTTTTCATAAGACTGGAACAGGTACTGGTCGTTATCAATGCCGCAAAGCACCGGATAGCTTATATCCATGTCCGGAATATAAATCCATCCGATAACGTCTTTGTTTATCTTTGTCAGCTTATCAAAATCAACCTCCGGAATCCGGTCTCCCGCAGAAATTTCCGTAAACTCCTTTGCCGCACCGTCATAGGTATTGTCTATTTTCTTATAGTTCTGAATGATGGTTACAATGTTATACAATGCAAAAAGAAACACAACAAGGCATATTGCAGCTCCGATCATACGCAAATAACTCCTACCGCTATGTTTCTCTTTTTTCTTCATTATCTTTTTCTCTCCGATTCTCTGTTAATTAATGTACAGGCCGTTTACTTTAAATTCCAAACGGCCTCTGCTCTGTCCTGAGAAGCCTCCAGATGCTTAGCTATTGCTTCCACTGCCTTATCCGCATTTCTTTCTCGAATAGCCTGAAATATAGCTCTGTGTTCCCTTAGAATACTCTCCAGATATGACTGTTCATAAAAAATTGATTTTCTGGTTTTCTCTATGTACTCCTTGTACGACCTGAGTACCTGTGCCAGAAAACGGCTTCTGGCTGCAGCATAAATAACGTCGTGAAATGTTGCATTGAGTTCAAGCACTTTCTTTTTGTCCTTCTTTTTTGAATAGAACTCCATCAAATCAACCTGCTCTTCCAGAGCGTTTATCTCCTCCGGCGTTATTCTCTCAACAGCCCACCTTACTGCAAGCTCTTCCAAAGCTTCTCTGACGGCATATATGTCGTCCACATCCTGTTTGGTAAAGCCCTTTGCAAAGCATCCCCTGTTGGGAACATAGTCAATAAGACCTTCATTTTCCAGAAGCTTAAATGCCTCTCGGATAGGAGTGCGGCTGACCTTAAGCTCATTGGCAATCTGATTCTCTTTGATCTTTTCCCCTATCTCATACTCACCCTTTAATATTCTCTCCCTGACAACATCTGCAATTTCATCTGTCAGCGAAAACGAATTGGAAAAGCTCTTGCTGCTGTTCGACATTTTTATCACTCCTGAAAATTTCTGCGTTTGACACCTTTGCACAGTCTGCATTTATCCTATACTGTACAGTATTATACACTATAAAATGTAATTTTCCAATACCTGCGCATCAAAATCAAAATCTTCAATCTGAAGATAATATTCTGCAGAGTCGATTAAAGCCTTCATCGGGCAAAGTCCGACAACCTCTGTGCCTGTTACGCGCACTCCGTATCTTCTCGCTTCAGCCTTAACCAGTTCTGTTACTCTATAAAGAGGTGTTACTCTATAGTCTGTCATGTTAATTGAAACCTGAGCAATATTTCTGTCCTCAAGCATGAATCCCATAGCCTTAACGCAGTTTAAACCGCCGTCCTTTTCTCTGATGATCTTGGCAATGTTCTTAGCAATCTGAACGTCTGAGGTGTCAAGGTTAAGATTATATGCTACCAGTGGAGGTCTTGCTCCTACTGCAACCACTCCGCCGGTCGGATTGATTCTGGCTCCGCCGAAATCAGGTTCCCACTCAGGGTCCTTAACCTTTTCTGCCATGCCTTCGAACTGACCCTTTCTGATGGTTGCCAGGTTCTTTCTTGCAGGTTTGGTTGCTGACATTTCATAGAGGAAAACAGGCAGATCTGCTTCTTCTGCAATTCTCTTTCCTACTACCTGTGAAAGCTCGATACACTCTTCATTAGTTGCGTCCTTAATAGGTACGAAAGGCATTACGTCAACTGCGCCCATTCTTGGATGTTCTCCTGTGTGCTTGTTAAGGTCGATAAGCTCTACAGCCTTCTTTGCCAGCTTAACGCTTGCTTCTTCAACGCCCTTGGCATCCCCGATATATGTAATTACGGTTCTGTTGTGGTTAGGGTCTGATGAGTAGTTTAAAAGTGTGCAGCCGGCGGTAGTTCTGATCTGATCTACAACTGCCTCTATAACTTCCTGATTTCTTCCCTCTGAAATGTTAGGGATGCTTTCGATAATCTGTGCCATTTTAATTTTCCTCCGTAATATTTCCTATTATAATGAAGCTAATACTTCTTCATAAATTCTGTTGGCCAAAGTATAGGCTTCGTCAACCATCGCTGCTCCGCTCTCGAACTTTGCCTTTAAAGCTTCGTCCTTGATTCCCGGAAGATTAATCTTCACATTAAGCCATGCACCTCTGATACCCGCCAAAAGATTGAGTGCTGCCACGCCAAGGTCTGAGGCTGCGTTCGGGTTGGACCTGCCGACCATGGTTTCCGTAACCTTAAGACCCTCAAGACAAAGCTTTACAGTTTCAAAGGGAACTTCTGTTGCGCCCACATTTGCTTCTCTGATTGCAGCAGAGCGAGTTGCCTTTTCCTCGTCTGTGTTCTTTGGAAGCTTGTATGCTGCGGAAACCTTATTGAAAGCCTCTGTGTCCTTATCAATTCCCTCAACGAAAGCGCTGTAAAGCTTAAGAGCTTCTTCCTTTGCCGCCTTGCAGGTTTCTTCGTATTCGGCATATTTTTCTCGGCCGATTGTGAGGTCCGCTACCATAGCTACAAGGCCGACGCCCTGTGCTGCTGATAAAGCACTGACTGAACCGCCGCCCGGTGCCGGTGCATCTGATTTAAGAAGGTCTAAGTAGTCCTTTACTGTCATATCTGCTAATTTCATATTACACTAAAATTCCTTTCTTTATGGTCTGTAATGCCAGGTTTGATCCAAAACGGTAGCAAAGCATTTCCATATTAGGTGCGTCCCAGATTACCATGTCTGCCTGCTTGCCTGCTTCAAGAGTTCCAACTGTCTTTTCTCTGTTAATTCCTGCTGCCGGATTGATTGTAACAGCCGTAAGGATTTCCTCCGGTGTCATCCTGTACTTGAGATATCCCAGATTCATTACGAACTGAAGATTAAGTGACGGGCATGAGCCCGGATTGAAATCCGATGCCATTGCAACGGGAACTCCGAACTCGTCTATCATTCTTCTTGCCGGTGCAAATGTAGCTCCCAGGTAGAAGGATGTTCCAGGAAGGAGCATTGCCACAGTTCCTCCCTTTGCAAGGGAAGCCATTCCCGCATCATCGATTACAATAAGATGCTCTGCTGATGTGGCTTTCATCTCACCTGCCAGAACGGAGCCGCCGATAGCCTCGATTTCATCTGCGTGAATCTTAAGCCCGTAGCCCAGCTCTCTTGCTCTCTCCAGATAAATTTTGCTTTCTTCAGCATTAAAAACAGAATCCTCTGTGAAGATATCTATAAATTCTGCCAGATCTCTTTCTTTTACATAAGGCATCCATTCATCGCAGCAAAGCTTGATGAATTCTGCTTCCCTGCCCTTCCACTGCTCTTCTACCACATGGGCAGGCATGAAGGTGGAAACGATGTCCATAGGGTGATCCTCGTTGAGCTTCTTGAGCACTTCCAGCATCTTAACCTCTGTCTCAAGGTTTATGCCGTAGCCGCTCTTGGCCTCGCATGTGGTTACACCAAGGCTCATCATTTCGTCAAGGAAACCTTCTGTCTTTTCGTAAAGTTCCTCGGCAGTGGCCTCTCTGGTCTTTCTAACAGTATCCATGATACCGCCGCCTGCTCTCAGGATGTCCAGATAACCTGCACCCTTCAGCTTCAGCGGAATCTCGTTCTGTCTGTAGCCGCCGAAAATCATGTGTGTGTGACCTTCCACCAGCCCCGGTGTTACCAGGTTGCCCTCCGCATCTATTACGGAATCGGCTTCATCTTCACTGCAAGGCAGCTGTCCGTCAGAAGTAATGGCCTTGATGATGCCGTCCTCTGCCAGAATTGCCGCATTGTGCAGCTTCAGGTTTTCGCCCTGCTCTCTGCCCTTGTGAGCAAAGCTTCCCACAGGGGTCTGCAGAGTTCCTATATTTTTTACAAGTAAAGTTCTCATTTTTTTTCCTCTTTTGAGACCGCCCGTCCCCATCTGAGAGCCACAGGCAGTAAAATTACAGGCTGCCGTCTTTTCGGTCAGCAGCCTGTGCCATTAATCTTTATTTAACAAATTTGTCCACTGTCTTGTCAACTAACTCGTCTGAGGCGATGAACGGAATTGTAATGTGTCCCCTGCCCGAGTAGTTCTTGTTGTACTCAACAGAGGTGGAAAGAGCGTTTTCGTTTCTTGCCCAGTTTCTTCTGGCAACGCCGCCCATTACGTCCCACATCATAGCGGACCTGATGATTTCATCGGTTCTTTCGCTTCCGTCAAGAAGAAGTCCAAAGCCGCCGTTGATGGCTTTGCCGATGCCTACGCCGCCGCCGTTATGCAGAGCACACAGTGACATTCCTCTTGCTGCGTTTCCGGCGAAGCACTGTACAGCCATGTCTGCCATTACATTAGAACCGTCCTTGATGTTGGATGTTTCTCTGAACGGAGAATCTGTTCCTGATACGTCGTGATGGTCACGACCCATCATTACAGGACCGATCTTGCCTTCCCTTACCATTTCATTAAATTTAAGAGCGATTCTGGTTCTGCCCTCTGCATCCTGATAAAGGATTCTTGCCTGAGTTCCTACTACCAGCCTGTTCTTCTTTGCATCTCTGATCCATACCCAGTTGTCTCTATCCTGAGCTCTTCTGGTAGGATCTATGCAGTCCATAGCAGCCTGGTCGGTTGCGTCAAGATCTTCCGGCTTTCCGGATAAACATACCCATCTGAACGGGCCGTAGCCGTAGTCAAAGAGTACCGGTCCCATGATGTCTTCAACATATGAAGGCCAGATAAATCCGTCTTTATCATCATATCCGTTCTTGGAAATTTCCTTGATACCTGCATCGTACATAGCCTTCATAAAGGAGTTGCCGTAGTCAAAGAAATATGTTCCTCTTCCCGTTAAGGTCTTAATTGCGTGATAATGTCTGTGGAGGGTTTCATCAACCTTCTTGCAGAAAAGATCTCTGTCTTTGTGAAGAAGTTCCGTTCTTTCCTCAAATGTCATACCGGCAGGGCAGTATCCGCCATTGTACACATTGTGACATGATGTCTGGTCTGACAGGAGATCGATATGGAAGTCCTTTGCAACTGCAGCCTCAAGAAGGTCTACGATATTGCCGTGATATGCGATGGAAATACCTTCCTTGGCAGCTTTCTTTTCTTCTGCCAGCTTGAAGATTTCATCAACATCGTCCAGAACTACATCAACCCAGCCCTGATCATGTCTGGTCTTGATTCTTGAATAGTCTACTTCTGCGAAAATTCCTACTGCATTTGCAATGTTTGCAGCTTTTGGCTGTGCACCGCTCATGCCGCCAAGGCCTGATGATACGAATACATACCCTTCCAGATCGCCGTCTTCAGGAACTCCCAGTTCCTTTCTTCCTGCGTTGAGTATTGTATTGAATGTTCCGTGAACGATACCCTGAGGTCCTATGTACATCCAGCCGCCTGCTGTCATCTGTCCGTAGTTTGCTACGCCCATTTCCTCTGCAATTTCCCAATCGTCAAGGTTGTCATACATACCGATCATCATTGAGTTGGTGATGATTACTCTCGGTGCTGTCGGCTTTGAAGGGAAAAGTCCAAGAGGATGTCCCGATTCAACTACCAGAGTCTGGTCTTCTGTAAGTTCTTCGAGATATTTCTTGATAAGTCTGTACTGAAGCCAGTTCT
>CALZFA010000025.1 GCA_945644815.1 uncultured Clostridia bacterium | reverse complement strand
CTATATGGATAGGGTAAGAGAATGTGTAAAGTGTCATGGAGATGACGCAACAGATTACGATCTGGCAAACTGGGAAAAGATCAACGATCTGAAATACTACGTTGCCAAGGATACGCTGGAAAAGAAATCTCTGCTTACTCAGGCAAGAGAGGCGCTGGAGGCAAAGAATTACGGCCTGGCATCAGATCTGCAGATTGAACTTCAAAGAAAAATGGAAGAGCTGCAGAAGTTATACACCATATATAAGAGAAATTTATTCTAATTGAGTACTAAATCAGAGAAAAGAGGAAGGAAAAAATGCTGGACATTAAGAGAATCAGAGAAGACTATGAAAATGTCAAAGCCGGAGTAGAAAGAAGAACCAAGGGAAGCTTCGGTATTGAAAACGTTCTGCCGATGGATGAAAAAAGACGCACACTTTTAGCCGAAGTAGAGGCTATGAAGAACAAGCAGAATGTTGTATCCAAAGAAATTCCCAAGATGAAAAAGGCAGGAGAAGACACCACAGCTGTTATGGCGGAAATGAAAGAACTGTCGGAGAAAATAAAGGTGCTTGACGCCCAGGTGTCTCAGCTTGATGCGGATATCAGAGATGCCCTGCTCAATATTCCTAACATCCCTGCGGATTTTGTGCAGGTTGGAGAGGATGACAGTGCCAATGCAGAAATGAGAAAGTTCAAAGAGCCGACCAAGTTCGATTTCGAGCCAAAAGCCCACTGGGATTTAGGTACGGATTTAGATATTCTTGACTGGGAAAGAGCCGGAAAGATTGCAGGAACCAGATTTACCGTATATAAAGGCTTAGGAGCAAGACTGGAAAGAGCAATCATGAACCTTATGCTTGACCTTCATACCATAGATCAGGATTATATTGAAATTCTGCCGCCTTTTATGGTAAACAGGGCCGCAATGACAGGCACGGGACAGCTTCCTAAATTTGAGGAGGATATGTTCTATGTGCCTCAGAAGGATTTCTTCCTGATTCCTACGGCTGAGGTTCCCGTAACAAATCTTCTTGCTCAGGAAATTATTCCTGAAGACCAGCTTCCGATACATTATACTGCATATACTCCTTGCTTCAGAGCTGAGGCAGGCTCGGCAGGAAGAGATACAAGAGGTCTCATAAGACAGCATCAGTTCAACAAGGTTGAGTTGGTAAAATTCTGCAGACCGGAAGATTCGTGGGATGAGCTGGAAACTCTTACAGCTGATGCAGAAGAAGTTCTTAAAATCCTGGATATACCATACAGAGTTGTAAGACTGTCAACAGGAGATTTAGGCTTTTCATCGGCCTGCACATATGATATTGAAGTCTGGATGCCATCCTACGGAAGATATGTAGAAATTTCATCATGCTCCAATTTCCTGGATTATCAGGCAAGACGCGCCAACATCCGTTTCAGAAGAGAGGGAGGCAAGCCGGAGTTTGTCCACACATTAAACGGTTCGGGGCTGGCAATCGGCCGCACTACTGCTGCTGTCCTGGAAAACTACCAGCAGGCTGACGGAAGCGTGGTAATTCCTGAAGCACTTAAAAAATACATGGGCGGAGCAGAAGTCATCAAAAAATAGATTGCAGAAATAGACAAGGAAGGGATATAGACATGATTTTTTTCAATCCTATCATGGGTATCCTGGGGATATATGTGCTGGCAGCCGTACTGCCGGCATTTTTCCTATTGAGATACATATACAAAATGGATACGATAGAAAAGGAACCCGGATATCTTCTGTGGGCGCTGTTGCTTTCCGGAGTCTGGGCGGCCCTGGCCTCAATCGTCTTAGAAAGCCTCGGCAGCGCTGTGCTTAATTCCACTTTGAGCAGCGATGACCCATACTACCACATAATTTTTGCTTTTCTGGTGGTAGCTGTGGTTGAGGAGGGAACCAAGCTGTTTTTCCTTAAACGACGTTCCTGGCGTGATCCTAATTTCAACTACATGTTTGACGGAATGGTTTATTCCGTATTTGTATCTCTGGGCTTTGCTGCCTTTGAAAACATAAAATATGTGTTTGCCTATGGACTTTCGGTAGCCATGCCGAGGGCACTCCTCGCTGTACCGGGACATTTAGGTTTTGCAGTGTTTATGGGGATATTTTACGGACGTGCCAAGCTTTGCGAATGCAGGGGAGATTCTTTTGGCAAAAAAATAAATATGGCTTTAGGCTATGTTTTTGCTGTCTTTCTTCATGGATTCTATGATTCCTGTTGCATGATAGGTACCAAGGAGGCCACTGCTGTTTTTGTTATTTTTGTTATCGCAATGTACTTCATCGTATTCCATATGGTTAAAAAGGCTTCCAGAAAGGACAGACCGGTGTAACATTATGAGCAGACTTATAGGGGACAGAAGCTTTTATAAGCGGGTGCTGCTGGTGGCAGTACCCATTATGATTCAGAACGGCATTACCAACTTTGTCAGCATGCTGGACAACATTATGGTGGGACAGATAGGCACGGAGCCCATGTCGGGTGTTGCCATTGTCAATCAGTTTATGTTTGTTTTTTTCATATGCCTTATCGGAGCAACAGCAGGCGCCGGCATTATGGGGGCTCAGTACTACGGCAGTGGGAATAACGATGGGGTGCGGTACGCATTCAGGTTTAAGGTCTTGAGCTGCCTGGCTATAACTGCTGTATGCATGTTTGTAATGATGAACTTCGGCGATAGTCTTATCTCCGCATTCCTCCATGAAGGAGAAGGCGGGGGAGACCTGGCGGCAACCTTGTCTTTTGGCAGGCAGTACATGAAAGTCATGTATATCGGCATGATACCCTTTGCACTGACACAGGCGTATTCCAGCACTCTGAGGGAAACCGGCCAGACAGTAGTTCCTATGGCTGCAGGTATTTCGGCCGTATGCGTGAACCTGTTTTTTAACTATGTACTCATATTCGGAAAGTTCGGTGCACCGGCCCTGGGAGTAGTGGGTGCTGCTGCAGCGACTACTCTTTCCAGATTCGTTGAGCTGGCTCTGGTTGCCGGATGGAGCCATAAAAATAAAGCAGAAAATCCTTTTATTGAGGGAGTCTACCGCAATTTCAAAATACCCGGAGCTGTCGCGACCAAAATTATCAGGGTGGGAGCACCCCTTTTGATAAACGAGGTGCTTTGGGCATTAGGTGTTTCTATGCTTGCTCAATGTTATTCGGTGCGCGGACTCGATGTAGTTGCTGCCGTTAATATTTCAAATACCCTGAGCAACGTGTTTAATGTGGTATTTATCTCCATGGGAAATGCCACGGGAATTATAATAGGACAGATACTGGGATCGGGAGATCTTAAAAGGGCACGTGATGAAGATACCAAAATGATAGCATTTTCCATATTCTGCTGCATTGCCACAGGGCTGATTATGTTCTGCATAGCGCCCCTTTTCCCTCAGATTTACAATACATCGGAAACAGTTCGGGCTCTTGCCGAATCCTTTATACGCATAGTGGGACTCTGCATGCCGATTTACGGCTTTGTCAATGCGGCATACTTTACTTTGAGGTCAGGAGGAAAAACCGTTATTACTTTTCTATTTGACAGCGGTTTCATGTGGGTATTTTCCATCCCCGTCGTTTTCTGTCTCAGCCGGTTTACCGCTATGCCTATAGTTCCGATATATCTCACATCCCAGCTGACGGATTTCGTGAAATGCATTATAGGCTTCGTGCTGGTAAAAAAAGGCTCGTGGCTGCAGAATATGGCAGTGGAAGAATAACAGGGAGATTCATTTTACCTGCACAATCCTTCTAAAAACAGCGGCAGCATTGCGGCGGAATACTGGCACAATGAATAGTCGCCGTTGCATATACACCAATCGTACATAAGGCCGCGCTCAAACATGGCGTAGGCCTTTGTTATGTCATTAATCGAAAGATTTTCCTTGAAATATCCCTGTTCCTGTCCCTCAATCGTGATCTGACGCAGAAGCTTGTAGTAGGTGCGGTTAGTGTTAAGAAGATGTCGCTCGCCCTTGGTGATGAGCTGAGATGAAAAAAGCTGACACAGAAGATCTACAGACACCGTGTTTTCTATCATACTGAAAAGTTCCTGATTTAGAAAAATCAGCTTATCTATAGGAGACAGGCTCATATCCATGGTTTCCATCAGATCTTCATATTTTTCGTCAAAGAGATAGGAAAGGGAACTCAGGAGAGCGTCCTTCCCCTCGAAGTAGTGGTAGAATGATCCGCGAGAGGTGCCGGAAACCTCGACGATTTCGTCAATGGTGGTATCGTCGTAGCCCTGACGGTAAAAAAGCTGCCACGCGGCAGAGACAATTTTGCCTTTTGTATTTCTTGAATTTTTCTTTTTCATAACATTTCCCCCGTAAAATTTATAAAAAAAATATGTTTTATTTTTAATACATTTTATAGTACAGAATTTAGTTTACTATAAATTTGCTGAAATTTCAACACTTTTATAGATTTCTGTCGTGCAAAATATCTAAAAAAGTACAGAATGTAGTCTGTGTTTCATTCTTGTTTAAGTTGTGTTACAATGGCAGAGTCATAAAAGAAAAGAGGTAATGATATAATGAGTTTTAGAATGGCTAAATACAAGGAACCTGATTTTACCCGGGAAAAGTTTGTAAAGGCACCCGATGCTGTGCTTATGACAGCACCTCATGCCAAGGCGGCGCCAAAAGGATTTCATGCCACATCGATTTTTCCGGAGTACTTTAAAATAGACGGAAAATGGCATTTGGCTGAAGACAGCAGAATGGACGCAGTACCTGTCTGGGACGGCGAAAAAATTAAAGTTGTGGAGTTTAGAAACATAAAGGAAAATGACCTCATTGTCGTAGGAAGGACCGAAGATGCCAGCGAGGGCATTTATGTTCATGACGACTGCTGGATTAAAGAAGAGAAAGAAGATGTAAGGAACGCCTTTGCCTTCAGACAAAGCAGAAGCAGGGAAACGTCATTTACTCAGGACTATAAGGACCTGGTGGAGCTCCTTAAATACGAAAAAGAACACAACGGCTACGTGGTCTGGGTATTGGGACCCGCCTGCAGCTTTGATGCCACTGCCAGAGAGATTATGGCACGGATTATCGAGGGAGGCTACTGCCAGGCCTTGCTGGCAGGAAATGCTCTGGCAACTCATGACCTGGAAGGCGGCTTTTTAGGAACAGCTCTGGGATGCGACATCGTAAACCAGAAGGCCCACTTTAACGGCCACTACAACCACCTGGACACTATAAATGCCATCAATACTCATGGCTCAATTCCCGAGTTCATAGAAAAAGAGGGTATAGACAGCGGTATAATATACAGCTGCGTAAAGAATAAGGTGCCTTTTGTGCTCAACGGGTCGATTCGTGACGACGGACCTCTGCCGGAAGTTTATGAGGACAATTATGTCGGTCAGGATACAATCCGTTCTCATGTGCGAAGGGCAACGACGGTAATCGGTATGGCTACTGTGCTTCATACCATTGCAACGGGAAATATGACACCAACCTATAGGGTTTTAGAGGATGGAAGCATCAGACCGGTATATTTTTACATGGTGGACACATCAGAATTTGCGGCTAACAAGCTGGGAGACAGAGGCAGCCTGGCGGCCAAAGGAATAGTGACCAACGTTCAGGATTTTATGAGAAACCTGCAGACGGGATTGGAAATATAGAAATGAATTTTGAAAGGAGACGCAGATGTTCAACGCAGAAATTTTAGCTTTTATACTGTACTTTGCAGTAATAGTGGGTATAGGTGTATACTTCTTTATGAAGGACAGGAAGACTAACGGGGAGAAGGAGTTCTTCCTGGGCGGCAGATCTATGGGACCATGGGTTACAGCCATGTCTGCTCAGGCATCGGATATGTCTGCATGGCTTCTCATGGGGCTTCCGGGCAGCATTATGGCCTTTGGTTTCGGCCAGATGTGGATAGGAATCGGACTGGCTCTGGGAACGGCAGCGAACTGGATTTTAGTGGCCAAGAGACTTCGCCGGTTTTCAAAAGCAGCAGGAGATGCCATAACCTTGCCTCAGTATCTGAGTAACAGATTCATGGCAAAGAGCAACACGCTTCAGATTATTTGTGCTATTATCTTTTTTGTATGCTTTACGGTATATGTTGCCTCAGGCTTTGTGGCAGGGGCATCGGTTTTCACAACCGTTTTTCCGTCTCTCAGTACCGACACAGCCATGATTATTTTTGCCATGGCAATGCTGGTGTGCACTTTCCTGGGGGGTTTCAAAGCTGTATGCTGGACTGACTTCTTGCAGGGACTTCTCATGCTGGCTGCTGTACTGGCAGTTCCTATAGTAATTGTGGCTACTCAAAATCTGGACACCTCGGCACTGGATGCAGTGTATACATACACAGACGGCGCCGGCGGCCAGACGGTGACCTGCGAATTCGGAACGGGACTGTTCTCTTCCGGCTGGAAAGATATTGTAAGCGGTCTTGGGTGGGGACTTGGTTATTTCGGAATGCCGCACATTCTGGTAAGGTTCATGTCCATCGAAAAGCCGTCTATGATTAAAAAGAGCGCAACGGTGGCAATTATCTGGGTAGTCCTGTCACTGGGAGCAACCTGTCTTATTGCATACTTCGGCAGGATGCTTTTGGCTGAAGAACTCCTTACCGTAGGCGCGCAGAAAACCGTATTCATAGCTTTTGCCAGAAAGCTTTTCCCTGCTTTTATAGCGGGAATATTAATGGCGGCCATACTGGCGGCCTCCATGTCAACGGCAGATTCTCAGCTTCTCGTTGCATCCAGTTCATTTACATCTGACATTTATAAACCTATCATCAGGAAAAATGCCGGCGAAAAGGAAGTTCTCTGGGTTGGACGCGTTCTGGTTCTTGTTGTAGCTGTAATCGCTTACTTTATTGCATCAAGTAAGGCAGAAGGAGCTCAGGCAATTATGAATCTGGTGGAAAACGCCTGGGCGGGATTTGGCTCTGCATTTGGTCCGACCATAATACTTTCTCTCTTCTGGAGAAGGTTCACATACAAAGGTGCAATTGCAGGTGTAGCTGCAGGTGCAGTTGTGGACGTGCTTTGGCTGGCATTTATGTCGGGAACGGGAATATACGAGATTATTCCGGGATTTATAACGGGCTTTGCGGCTGCAGTAATCACTACATTGCTGGATAAGGCTCCGGACAAGGAAGTTGAAGAAATCTTTGACAGAGCTACCGCCACGGGATTTGATGATTAATAAAAAATATAATCCGGCTGATACAGGCCGGATTTTTTATGTGTCGCAAAACACATCTTTGAGCGCAAAACCCTTGATATTTTCCTCCCGATACAGTATGCTGATAAAAGATAAATGCAAAGAAAGGCGGAGCAAGTTGAACAAGGCAATTACTTCATTCTTAATGGACCATGCAGGCAGGAACCCTGTATCCTTCCACATGCCGGGTCACAAGGGATCACGGATATACAGAGAAAACGGATACGGAGATTTTCTGGATATGATTATGGACTGTGATATTACGGAAATTCCGGGGGCAGACAACCTCTTCCAAACAGAAGGTATCATCGCAGAGACCATGAAAAAATATCAAAGACTCTACGGGGTTAAAAAATCCTACCTTTTAGTAAACGGAAGTTCGGGAGGACTTATCGCAGCTATTCTGGCATGCGTTAAACCCGGCGGCAAGATTATCTTAGCGAGAAATTGCCACAAATCCATATTCAATGCTCTGAGTCTGGCATCAATTGAGCCGGTTTACGCTTATCCGCAGGAGGCAGAAGGATATGGCATTCTCGGAGAAATCAGCTCGGCGGAAATAGCAAGATGCATGGATGCAAACCCCGATGCCGATGCAGTGATTCTGCCATCGCCTAATTACTATGGAATCTGCAGCGATATTAAATCCATCGCAGAGGAGGTACACTGCAGAGGGAAAATTCTCATAGTAGACCAGGCTCACGGTGCCCATCTCAAGTTTTTTGAGAAACATGCGGCAGACAAAGGCTTCCCTAAATCTGCCGAAAAACAGGGTGCGGACATAGTCATTAACAGCACACATAAAACACTGGCATCCTTTACACAGAGCGCGCTGCTTAATGTTGTATCGGACAGGGTGAATCAGTTCATTTTGGAGGACAAGCTGCAGACTATGGAAAGTTCCAGCCCGTCATACCCAATGATGGCAACCTTGGATATAAATGCCGATCTTCTGGAGACTACAGGGGGAAAGCTTATAAAGGATTGGGCGGAAAACCTTGACAGCTTCTATAAAGAAGCAAAAAAAATACCCGGCCTGTCTCTGATTGAGATGGAGAACTTCGACAGAACAAAGCTCAACATAGATATGTCTGCCTACGGACTGGGCGGCAACGAACTGGAAGAAAAACTCATGAAAGAGGGTATCTTCATAGAGCTGGTAACAGGAAATATAGTAATGTGCATGAGCGGCATAGGAAATGTGAGAAGCGATTACGAAAAGCTCTTGTCTGCCCTTAAAAAGATTGACGAAGAGAGGCAGGATTTCATAGCGGGACGCGTCAGCCTCAGGCCTGAAAAACAGCCAAAGGCTCTCACTAAAGTTCTTGAACAAAGAGAAATTCCCAAAGAAAAAGAATTTGTGCAGCTGTCTGAGGCGGCAGGAAGAGTATGCGCTTCATCACTGATACCTTATCCGCCGGGAATCCCCATTGCGTGCCCCGGTGAGGTTATCGACGAAGATGTGATTGAATATATAAAGAAGAGCAGGAAAGCAGACGAAAAGGTCATCGGACTGACATCGGACAATACGGTCTGCGTAGGCAAACAATGAAGAAGGAGAACCGGTATGGATATTAAAAAACTGAAAATCGCTCATAGAGAAGTGGCCGACATGGCACAATGTAAAGAAATTTTCTGGACTAATTCTAAAGCAGGTAATGAAAAGAAGCTTCCATTCAGCAAGGAGGACATATGCGATGCAGAGGCAAGGCTGAAAAGATTCGCACCGTATATTGCTAAAGCTTTCCCGGAAACCGAAATCTACGGAGGAATAATCGAATCGGAACTTGTTGAAATTCCGGATATGAAAAAAGAACTCGAAAAAATGTGCGGAAAGTTTGAGGGCAGACTGTTTCTCAAATGTGACAGTGATCTGCCGGTTTCGGGTTCAATAAAGGCAAGAGGCGGAATATATGAGGTGCTGAAGTTTGCGGAAAAGGTGGCCATGGATGCAGGAATGCTTAAAGAAACCGACGATTATTCCATATTGACCGGGGAAAGATTCAGAGAGCTTTTCGGCAAGTATTCAGTAGCCGTAGGGTCTACGGGCAATCTTGGCCTCTCCATAGGAATAATCAGTGCGGAGCTGGGCTTCAAGGTTACTGTACATATGTCAGCTGACGCCCGGCAATGGAAAAAGGAACTGCTGCGCTCCAAAGGAGTTACGGTAGTAGAGTACCCTGATGATTATCAGAAGGCTGTCGCAGAAGGCAGAAAAGAAGCGGCATCAGACCCGTACTGTCATTTTGTGGATGACGAAGCTTCGACGGACCTGTTTATGGGATATTCAGTGGCAGCAAGAAGAATCGGCGCACAGTTTGATAAACAGGGAATTACTGTTGACGGGGAACACCCTCTTTTTGTCTATATCCCTTGTGGAGTAGGAGGCGCGCCGGGAGGCGTGGCCTTCGGCCTTAAAGAGGTTTACGGTGACAATGTTCATATTTTCTTTGCTGAGCCCACTCATGCACCGTGTATGACTTTGAGCATGATAACGGGACTAAAAAATGATATTGCTGTTTCCGACATAGGTCTTGATGGCAAGACGGAAGCGGACGGACTGGCTGTGGGCAGAGCTTCCGCACTGGTAAGTGATATAATGGAAACTTTGCTTGACGGATGTTACACTGTTGAAGATTTCAGGCTCTATCCTTTTCTCAGCCGGCTTGCCGATACCGAGGGAATATATATAGAACCGTCATCCTGTGCAAGCTTTCCCGGACCTTCTATAGCTGCGGCGGATGCAGAATGGCTAAAGGCAAAAGGACTCGATGACAAGATGGAGAAGGCGGTTCATATTCTCTGGGCAACCGGCGGAAGCATGGTGCCTCCGGAAGAAATGCAGGAATATTACCGCAGAGGCAATGCCTTTATCAGCAAATCCAAAAATTTTTAGTGATTTTTGTGGGGGCTTGTAGTATAATATATTCCGTATGATTTTATATAAAATTTAGAAAGGAAGGTCTCACAGAAATGAGTCAAAAACATTTACACAGCATTCATGTGAGTCATTACAAGCACACTGCTGGCTGTGCTACCGAAGTAATGCCTGTACCTGATGTTGTAAAAATTTCTATGTCTCAGCATATAGGAGCACCTTGTAAGCCGTTGGTTAAGAAGGGGGACTACGTCAAAGTAGGCCAGCTTATCGGCGATACCGACGCCTTTGTCAGCGCGCCTATACACTCCAGTGTTTCCGGAACAGTGACAGGTCTCGAAGAACAGCGATCAGCCGCAGGCGGGATGGACACACTTGTAGTAATAGAAACAGACAAGAAACAGGAAGTTTATGAGGGAATTAAAGTTCCTGAAGCAAAGGATCTGCCCGAATTCATCAAAGCCCTCCGGGAAAGCGGTTTGGTAGGTTTAGGCGGAGCATCATTCCCTACCCACATTAAATTCAACCCTAAGAATATTGACGAGGTACATACTTTAATTGTTAATGCGGCTGAATGTGAGCCTTTTATCACTTCCGACCACAGATTGATGCTGGAAGACACAGAGGATCTTATCTCAGGATGTCAATTGCTCATGAAATATATCGGTCTTGATGAGGGATATATCGGAATTGAAGAGAATAAAATGGATGCCATACAGCACATTGACAAGGTTCTCGCCGCAAAGGGCATAACAAACATCAAGACCTTCAAGCTCCAGGCAAGATATCCTAAAGGAGCTGAAAGAGTTCTTCTTTATGAGATCACCGGAAAGACCATGAATGCAGGTGAGATCCCTGCACAGTATGGTGTTATTCTTTCCAATGTAACAACCATAGCTTTCGTGGGACAGTATTTCAGAACAGGCATGCCTCTTGTTTCCAAGAGAATGACTGTTGACGGTGATGCAGTTAATACTCCTAAGAATGTAATCGCACCGATCGGAACCCAGATCTGTGATGTTATCGATTTCTGCGGCGGCTACAAGGAAGAACCGAGAAAGATTCTCATGGGCGGCCCTATGATGGGAAGAGCGATATTCTCAGACGAGATGCCTATCGTAAAGAACAACAACGCTATCCTTGCTTTTTCCAAGACTCAGTCCCTGGTTAAGGAAGAGACAGCGTGTATCAACTGCGGCAGATGTCACCAGGCATGTCCGTTCGGCTTAATCCCTACTGCACTTGCCGATGCATATGCAAGAAGGGATGCACAGGCTCTCAGTGACCTTAAGGTAATGCAGTGTATGGAATGCGGAAGCTGCTCCTACATCTGTCCTGCCAGAAGACCGCTCGGCTTCACTAATAAGCTTGGAAAAGCAGTAGTAAAGGAGGCTGGAATTAAGTAATGGACAAGAAAACATACAGTAATTTAGTAGTATCATCAGCTCCTCATCTTGTTACAAACATGGACACAACCAGAATCATGCTGATGGTTCTCATAGGACTTGCACCATCATTCCTTGTAAGTATCTATGTATTTGGAGCCAGGGTAATCACTCTGACACTGGTTTGCATCGCAGCTTCCATGTTCTTCGAATGGGCATGGAACAAGCTTATGCATAAGACCCAGACAGTAGGCGACCTGAGTGCTGCGGTAACGGGCACGCTCATCGCTTTTAACGTTCCTGCCGGTCTTCCTTACTGGATTGCAATCGTTGGCTGCTTCGTAGCAATTATCGTTGTGAAACAGCTTTTTGGCGGTATGGGCAAGAACATTGTAAACCCAGCAATTACAGCCAGGATCGTTCTGTTCATTTCATTTGCAACAGAAATGACCACATGGCCTCTTCCTAAGATGGCAGCAGACGCTACTTCCACGGCTACTCCTTTGGGAGTTCTTGCTGAAGGTGGAGCAGAGCTTCCATCTAACATGCAGATGTTCCTTGGATTCATCGGCGGTTCAATGGGTGAAGTAAGTGCTATCGCACTTCTTATCGGCGGACTTTTCCTTATCTGGAAAAAGATTATCAGTCCGATCATCCCTTGCTGCTTCATCGGAACAGTTTTCGTGTTTGCGCTTATATATTATGCAGCAACAGGTGAAGGCGATGCGCTTGAAATGGCAGTGTTCCACATTCTTGCAGGCGGTGTTATGTTAGGAGCCTTCTTTATGGCAACTGACTACGTTACATCTCCGTTATTACCTATGGGCAAAGTTATCTTCGGTATCGGATGCGGACTTATCACCATGATCATCAGGTTATGGGGGCAGTATCCGGAAGGCGTTTCGTTCTCCATCCTTATCATGAACTGCCTGACTCCGTTAATTGAAAACTTCTGCCAGAAGAGATTATATGGAGGTGCAAAGAAAAATGAAAAGTAATACATTTAAAGAATACATACAGCCGGTAGTTGTTCTTGTAGCAATCTGCCTGGTGATGACTTTCGCACTTGCTTATGTAAACTCAATCACGGCACCTATGATTGCCGAGAATTCAGCTAAGGCCGCCGATGCGGCAAGATCAGAACTTCTTCCTGCAGCAACTTCATTTGAACAGTATGCAGGCGATCTGGTGGTTCTTGAAGAAGACAAGGTATATGTAACTGACTGTTACATCGCAGAAGGAGCCGGCATGGTTGTAACCGTTGACACCAAGTCATTTGGCGGAATCCTTACGGAAATGGTTGGTATAGACGCTGATGGCACAGTGACAGGCGTAAAGGTAATGGCACACGCCGACACCAAGGGTCTTGGCACAAAGGCCCACGACGAAGCTTATCTTACGCAGAACTATGCGGGCAAGTCAGAGCTTGCTTTTGCAGCTAATATCAAGGGAGACAGTTCTGTTTCCTTTGTCAGCGGTGCTACAATTTCATCCAACGCTGTTTATCAGGGTGTCTGTGCAGCTCTGAAACAATTTGAAACGGTAGGAGGTGCTGAGTAATGAAAGAGAAAACAAGCAAATTAGCAATCCTTACTAAAGGTATAATCAGAGAAAACCCTGTACTGGTGCTGCTGCTTGGTACATGTCCTACACTGGCAACAACAAGCTCGGCATTCAACGGTATGGGTATGGGTATTGCAGCTACTGCAGTACTTATCTGTTCAAACATTGTAATTTCCATATTGGCGAAGGTTATTCCCGACAAGGTAAGAATCCCGTGCTACATAGTGGTTATCGCAGGTTTTGTTACCCTGGTACAGTTCATCGTTCAGGCATTTGCTGAACCTCTGTATAATTCGCTGGGAGTATTCCTTCCGCTGATAGTAGTAAACTGTATTATCTTAGGAAGAGCCGAAATGTTTGCCAACAAGAACGGCGTTATCGATTCAGCGCTGGACGGTATCGGAATGGGTCTGGGCTTCACCCTTGCCCTTACGGTAATGGGAGCTGTAAGAGAAATCATAGGAAACGGAACTATCTTCTCCAGCTTCTTCCTCGGAGATCCAGATGCATTTACGGTTACTATTCCGTTTGTAAGCGAGCATCCTATGATGATAATCGCTCTGGCACCGGGCGGATTCTTCGTTTTCGCCTGCGCTATTGCTGCAGTGAATGCGCTCCTTGCAAGAAAGGGCAAAACTCCTCGCGAATTCAGTTGCCGGGGCTGCGCTCTTGCTTCAATGTGTCAGCAGGAGAAATGTATAGCAGAGCTTGATTCTGCAGAAATTAAGAAAGGAGTTGAAGCATAATGGCAGGCTATTTATCAATAATAATCGGAATGATTCTCGTAAATAACTATGTTCTGGCTCAATTCCTGGGTATTTGTCCTTTCCTGGGCGTTTCCAAGAAGCTGGACTCAGCAGTAGGTATGGGTATTGCCGTTATTTTTGTAATGGTACTTGCAACTGCTGCTACATGGCCGATTATGCAGATTTTAAATGCATGGGAAATCGGTTATTTACAAACGATAGTGTTTATCCTTATAATTGCCGCACTGGTACAGTTTGTTGAAATGGTTTTGAAGAAATTCATCCCTGCACTGCATAAGTCACTGGGAGTATATCTTCCGCTTATAACTACAAACTGTGCGGTTCTTGGTGTTTGTATTTCCAACATCGATGCAGGATACAACTATCCGCAGTCACTGGTCAACTCCTTTGGTGCCGGCGTAGGCTTCCTTCTTGCCATGGTTATTTTCTCGGGTATGAGATCAAAGCTTGAAGGAAACGAAGCTATTCCAAAGCCTTTCCAGGGAGTTCCTATTACATTAGTTACAGCTGCGATGCTTTCCCTCGGATTTATGGGATTCGGCGGATTAGTAGGATAAGGAGGCGATTATAATGAGTATTTTAACACCTGTATTATTAGTCGTTGTTATCGGACTGGTTCTGGCGATTATCCTGACTATAGCATCAAAGATTTTCTTCGTACCTGTTGATGAAACAGTTTCAAACTTAAGAGCAGAGCTTCCGGGAGCTAATTGCGGCGCCTGCGGATTTGCCGGCTGCGATGACTATGCTGCCGCGCTTGCAGGAGATCCTTCCATAGGTACTGCCAAGTGTCCTGTGGGCGGTGCTGATGTTGCAGCAAAGCTTGCTGAAATCCTCGGAGTTGAGGCCGGTACAGCAGAGCCTCAGGTAGCTGTTGTAATGTGCAACGGAAATAAGGAAGCAGCAAAGACCCTTATGGAATATCAGGGACTTTCCACTTGCGTAGCTGCAAAGCAGATGTTTGGCGGTTCCAATGTATGCTCCCACGGCTGCCTTGGTCTGGGTGACTGCGAAAAGATCTGTCCTTATGGAGCTATCAAGGTTTGTGACGGCGTTGCCGTTGTGGCAAGAGAGCTCTGCGTGGGTTGCGGAATGTGCGCGGCACAGTGCCCTAACAAGGTTATCAGAATTGCACCTGCCAAAAACAAAGTAGTGGTTCAGTGCCACTCTACTGATGCAGGAGCAAAGACAAGAAAAGCATGTTCCAACGGCTGTATCGGCTGCAAGAAATGCGAAAAGGCTTGCAAGTTCGAAGCTGTCCAGGTTGAGAACAATGTTGCAATGATAGATCCTGAAAAGTGCAAGAACTGTGGTTTATGCGCAAAGGAATGCCCTACGGGAGCTATAAACAACATGAGAGCTAAGAGGAAACCGGCAGCAGCTCCTGCGCCAGCAAAAGAAGCAGAAGCACCTGCAAAGGCTCAGGCTTAGGCCAAAGCATGAGGTCAAGATTATTATAGACTGACTTTCTAAAATAAGATACAAAGAGCGCTTTCGACGATGTGTATGCGGCGAGGGCGCTCTTTTGCATCACATAAAACAAAGAAAAGTGCGTATCCTAACATAATGGACAAAACATTATCCCGGGAGGAAAAAGATGAAGAAAATAAAACGAGTCACTGCGGTTTTTGTGGCCATTTGCATGATATTTGTATTTACCGCATGTGATGGGAATGAACAAAAAAAGGATGTAATGAAAACCTCGATAAATAATATCGAAGAAGTTGATAGCATGACATCTGAGACATATGTTGAGTTTGCGGGTACAATCGAGGGGCAGGATGTTAATATTAATACCGCGATTTCCCATAGAATGATAACCAGCCCCTTTGCCATGAAAATGGAAGTGGGGATTACTTCAGACGAAGGAGGAAAACAGCAGACCAAATCGACAAAGATGTATGCAGAATCTTCGGGAATCAATTGTGTATTATATTATCAGATTAACGATAAATGGTATAAAGAGACTGAAGAGGGAAATGATGATTTTCGGCACTACAACACTGCAGAAACTGCCAAGATCTACATGAAGTCTGTAAAAGATGTGAGAAGAACAGGGTCAGATATTATCAGCGGCGCTGCAGCGGACAGATACGAAGGTGTAATCAGCGAAAATGATTTTAAAACCGTTTTCGATGAATCAGATTTAGACCATAGATTTGAAATTGACGATTTCGACGACTTTAAAACGTCGAATCTGAACTCTATTTTTGACGGAGTGGGCGACATACCGATGACCATATGGTTAGACAGCGACAATATGAGACCTGTTAAATACCAGTTCGATATGACTGATGCCGTAAAGATCATGCTTGGAAATCTCGGCACAAGAGGTGAAAAAATCACCGTCAGCAAAGTTCATATGTCAACGGTGATAACAGGCTACAATAATGTGGACAAAATCACTATACCTGAGGCCGCAAGGCAGGCCGGGATATTGGATCTATAGTTATAAAAAAACTTGGTTCTCTGCTCGGCGGTCACCGTACATGGCTTCCAGCTCCTCTTTATGGTAGAGGTAGCCCTTATCATCGAAGTACTTGGCGCCTTTAGTACAGCGTTTTACGCAGGCATTACATTTGATACAGATGCCCGGAACAGATGTCACATGCGAAAGGTCAATGGCGCCCATAGGGCAGACTCTGGCGCATACACCGCAGTTTACACATTTTGAGTTGGTCGAAGGCTTGACCTTGCGGATGTCGATAAAATTGCCTTTTCTGTCGCGAGGCTGGTAATAGCCTGCCTCTAAGTCGCCGGGAACTTCCACAGCTGATGCTTTTAGTCGGTTTGTTACACCGGCAGATATTTTTTCTGCGATGCGTCGTGCAAAAGCTTTTATTTCGCATTCATCTTCCCAGTCGGGGCGATATGCACCCAGCTCCGTTGAGAAAGAATGCTCGCATGAAAAAGCTCCTGCAGCTATGGTATGAAAGTTATGGCTTTCCAGAATATTTCTCAGTTCAATGAGGGAGTTGTCAAAGGCTCTGTTACCGAAGGTCACCACAGGGACAGCCAGTGCACCATTTCCCTCTATTGTGTCAAGATACTTGAGCATAAGATTGGGAAGTCTGCCTGCATAGGTGGGCATTCCGAAGATGACCAGCTCGTTATCATGGATCTGCGGAAAGGCTTCTCGCGCATTGGGCAAAGTGAAATCGTATTCTTCAAGTGCAGCTTCGAGGGAGGCTGCTGTTTCCTCAGCAAGCAGAGTGGAAACCTTTTTTGTGGTTCTCGTTGGGCTGAAATATATTTCCCATACTTTTTTTATTTCCATTTGGTTTTTCCTTTCTTTCTCCTTAAATCTACCTTATATACTGGGGCAGCCTTTTTTCAATGTGATATGCCAGAATTCCTATGAGGATTCCGCTGATGAGGCCGGAGAAGAGCAGCACCGCAAAATAGGACATGAGCTTTATGTTGGAAACAATGAGGCAGGCCGTCAAAAGCTGTCCCAGATTGTGCATTACACCTCCTGCCATGCTGATGCCCACCATGCTGAAAAGCTTTGCCCGATAGAGAATATACATGACCACCAGACTGAGGATGCCCCCGGCAAAGGAATACAGCATTCCAAATACTCCTGAAAACAGCAGCCCTGAGGCGATGATACGCACGCAGTTTATGGTAAAGGCATATTTAAAGCCCATTCTGTAAATTGCTATTA
>CALZFA010000024.1 GCA_945644815.1 uncultured Clostridia bacterium | reverse complement strand
GGTGTATGTCTTCCGCCTTCTTCCTTCTTCAGTACGTATACCTGTCCCTTGAAGTGTGTATGCGGATGAATTGTTCCCGGCTGGCACAGTACCTGTCCTCTTTCGATTTCATTTCTCTGTACGCCTCTGAGAAGTGCTCCGATGTTGTCTCCTGTCTCTGCTCTGTCAAGGAGCTTTCTGAACATCTCTACTCCCGTTACTACTACTTTTCTCTTCTCTTCTGTAAGTCCTACGATTTCTACTTCGTTTCCTACTTCCAGTACGCCTCTTTCTACTCTTCCTGTTGCTACTGTTCCTCTTCCTGTGATGGAGAATACGTCTTCTACAGGCATCAGGAACGGCTTGTCGTTGTCTCTTTCAGGCTCAGGAATGTAGCTGTCTACTGCTTCGAAAAGCTCTACAATCTTATCTCCCCATGGGCCTGCAGGATCTTCTAATGCTCCCAGTGCTGATCCTCTGATGATCGGTGTGTCGTCTCCAGGGAATTCATACTGGTCAAGCAGTTCTCTTACTTCCATCTCTACCAGGTCAAGAAGCTCTTCGTCGTCTACCATGTCGCACTTGTTTAAGAATACGATGATGTATGGTACGCCTACCTGTCTTGAAAGCAAGATGTGTTCTCTTGTCTGCGGCATCGGTCCGTCTGTTGCTGCTACTACCAGGATTGCTCCGTCCATCTGTGCTGCTCCTGTAATCATGTTCTTTACATAGTCAGCGTGGCCCGGGCAGTCTACGTGTGCATAGTGTCTGTTCGGTGTTTCGTATTCAACGTGTGCTGTTGAAATGGTTATACCTCTTTCTCTTTCTTCAGGTGCCTTGTCGATCTGGTCGAAGTCTACCTTCTGGCCAAGGCCGTATCTTTCATAAAGAGTCTTGGTGATAGCTGCTGTTAAAGTTGTCTTACCATGGTCAACGTGTCCGATGGTACCGATGTTAATGTGCGGTTTAGTTCTTTCAAACTTCTGTTTTGCCATTTTGTGTATTCCTCCTGATTATATAACGTTATTTTTTGGAAGTGTGATTCCGGGCGTCCCCGGAGCCACTTACTTCATTCTACCATATTTGTACAGGTTTGCAAGAAATTTTTAGAATAAAA
The DNA here is from genome assembly GCA_945644815.1 of uncultured Clostridia bacterium. Classification (GTDB taxonomy): domain Bacteria; phylum Bacillota; class Clostridia; order Peptostreptococcales; family Anaerovoracaceae; genus SUG1106. The sequence continues at coordinate 17,046 of CALZFA010000024.1, read as the reverse complement.
CAGGTTAATTTCATTGAAAAAACACAAAAAAATATATATTGGAGTGGCATACATACTTGCATTATTAAAAAACTTGTTGTATAATTGTTGAATGGAGGAATGACATCATGGGTAAAATACACGACAAGACAAAGAATAACTTCAAAAAAGGCTCTGTAGAGATGCTTATGCTTCACATTCTGCAGGAGTCAGACTGCTATGGCTATGAAATAGCCCAAAACATCAAGGAACGGTCAGGGGGAAGAATCACCGTCCTTGAGGGGTCAATGTACCCTATACTTTATCGTCTGGAGGAAGCAGGATTTATATCCCAGTACGAGAAGCTGGTTGGCAAACGTCGCACCAGAGTATACTATCACCTCGAAGATGCGGGCAAAGCCCAGCTTGAATCGCTTCTGAACGACTACAACGAGGTAAGAACCGGTATTGATATGATACTTCAGTACAAGGCGAAGTAGAGTCAAACCGCATTACTGCACAACAACAAAAGAAGGTTTTCGTCAGGAACAAAAACCTTCTTTTTGTGTTGGAGCTGTTGAGCAGACTTGAACTGCCGAACCTCTTCCTTACCAAGGAAGCGCTCTACCGACTGAGCTACAACAGCACATATGGACGCAGGCAGCTGGTGCAACCGCCCACGCACTATATAATAACATTATTTTTCGAGATATGCAACTATTTTCTTTTTAATTCTTTGCAGGGCGTTATCTATAGATTTCGGGGATTTCCCCAGGGCGTCGGCAATTTCCGTATAGTTCCTTCCCTTAAGCTTTTCAACCCATACCTGCCGTTCAAAATCACTGAAAAGCCCGCTGTCGTAAGCCTTCAGGTATTCGACCACCTCCTGCAGCAGAAGCAGCGCCTCCGGGTCGTTATCCATTGAAGCGTGCAGGATGTCTCCCATAGAAATGTCCCGTTTTTCACCATCCATTTCCCTGTTCAGAGAAAGAGACTCGTTGAGGGGACTGTGGCGCTTGCGGTTGGCCTTTCTTATGGCTGAGAGAATCTGGCTGCTGACACAGGTATCTGCAAAGGTCTTGAAAGCAGTCTGTTTTTGGGCATCAAAACTTCTGATAGCCTTAAACAGCCCTATCATACCCTCCTGCACCACATCCTCGCTGTCGCCGCCTGTGATGTAGTAAGACTTGGCTTTATTCTTCACCAGTCCTTTGTACTTTTCTATAAGAATCTCCTCCGCTGTGTCACTGCCCTCCTGAGCCATTTTAACCAGCTGCTCGTCGGTCAGAATATGCAAACGGTTAATTTCCATCTCTCTGTTTTCTCACCTCGTAGATTATTACTGCCGCAGCATTGGAAGCATTTAAGGATGTGATTTTTCCCACCATGGGCATGGAAACCACAAAATCACATTTTTCCTTCACCAGCCTGCTGATGCCGAAACCTTCACTGCCAATCACAACTGCCAGCTTCCCCTTCAGGTCTGCCTTATAGTATTCCTGACCTCCCATATCGCAGGCGGCAATCCATACTCCTCTTTCTTTGAGCTCTTCAATAGTCTGTGCTATATTAGTAACCTTAACACAAGGCATATACTCGATGGCTCCGGCAGAAGCCTTTGCCACAACCTCTGTCAGGCCGCATGCCCGACGCTTGGGAATAATAATACCGTGAGCTCCCGCACATTCTGCGGTACGCATGATTGCCCCCAGATTATGAGGGTCCTCCAGGTTGTCCAAGATGATTATGAAAGGGTCTTCTCCTCTTTCCTCTGCAATGCGAAAAATATCCTCAAGCTGAGCATACGAATATGCGCTGACATAGGCACAGACACCCTGATGGGCCTGTCCCGGCGCTATCCTGTCCAGAGCGGTTTTTTCCACCCTCATAACCGGAATCCCCCGGTCTCTGGCAACGGCAATGATTTTTTTTACCGAACCTTCCTCAGCGCTTACCATAAGCTTATCTATATCCCTGCCGCTTTTTAAAGCCTCCGCAACAGGATTGCGGCCTACTATTATATTACTCTTTTCCGTTACCGTCTTTACCGTCATTTTTCTCTCTCATATTCAAAAAACTGATACTTTATGCCATGCTCCTCATAAACCTCACTCTGATGCACCACCTTGAATCGAGACAGCGCATCCGCATTTTTGATGAAAGAGTCCGCCTCAAATTCCGCATAGATTTTAGTTATGAAAAGGCGTCGGCATTCCTCCATAAACAGATTATACAGGGTGGCCCCTCCGATAAGCATTACACTGTCACAAGGATACTCACTTAACTTGCTGCGAAGCTCATCTATGCTGCGGACTATGATGCAGCCTTCTTTTTCGTATTGAGGGTCCGCGGTAAGCACGACATTGATTCTTCCCGGCAGAGGTCTTCCACCCGGCAGGCTTTCCAGAGTCTTCCGCCCCATAACCACAACCTTGCCCATGGTTTTTTCCTTAAAGTATTTCAGGTCCCCGGAAAGATGGGTCAGAAGCTGTCCGTCTTTTCCTATTCCCCAGTTTTTGTCTGCCGCTACAATCATATTCATCGGCACTGCTTCTCCTTCCAACTGTCTTAAATGGCAATAGGTATATTAAGTATCTGCGGATTCTTTTGGTAGTCCTCCACAATAATATCGTCAGTAGTAAAGTCGTAGAAATTTTTAATATGGGGGTTGAGCCTGAACTTAGGCGCCGGATACTGAGGTCTTTCAATAAGCTCCCTGATAATCGGCACATGTCTGTCGTATATATGGGCGTCGGAAATCACATGAATCAGCTCACCCGGCACCAGTCCGCTGACCTGTGCAAACATGTGCACAAGCACAGAATACTGCACCACATTCCAGTTGTTGGCTGCCAGAATGTCCTGTGACCGCTGGTTAAGTATGGCGTTGAGCCTGTTTCCCGTCACATTGAAGGTCATGCTGTAAGCGCATGGCTCCAGATTCATCTCGGAAAGGTCGTCGAACTTATATATATTGGTAAGAATTCTGCGGGAATAAGGGGTGTTTTTTAGCTGCCAGAGCACATTGTCCACCTGATCCATTTCACCCTGGGCAAATTTGTACTTTATACCCATCTGATAACCGTAGGCCTTGCCGATGGAACCGTCCTCGTCAGCCCACTCATCCCAGATATGTGATTTCAGATCCTTGATGTTATTGGATTTTTTCTGCCATATCCAGAGAATTTCATCCACGGCAGACTTTATAGCTGTCGGCCTTAGTGTCAGAGCAGGAAACTCCTCAGACAGATCGTACCGGTTTACAACTCCGAAGGTTTTGATGGTGTGAGCCGGTGTTCCATCCTCCCACCTGGCTCTTACAATCTGACCCTCTGATGAGAAACCATTATCTATAATCTCACGGCACATATTCACGAATAGCTTGTCAGCTCTGCTCATATCCGATTTCCTTTCTATAACAAAAATGCAAGTTTTTTAATCCGCGCATTCACCGCATTCACCGCTGAAGACCTTCAGCAATCTCAAAAGCTTTAAATATTATCTCCTCCAGCCTCTCCCTGACGCCTTCCAGATAAAGATAACCTATCAGAGCCTCGAAGGCCGTGGCATACTTGTAGTCCATGGCGTCGGCGTTCTTTGGCTTTGAAGCCGATTTATGATTCCGCGCACGTTTTACGATGCCCATTTCCTCTTCGCTGAGAAATCCGGAATTCATCATGGTTTTAAGTGCTGTAGCCTGGCCGTCTGCTCTGACATAGCTGACCGCCCGTTTATGAAGCGCATCCACATGCGCCCCGAAGCTGACGCTCTCAGTCCCGCGGCAGCTGTTCATCAGAACATGCTCTCTAACATATACTTCATAAACGGCGTCGCCGATATAGGCCAGCGCCGTAGTATTTATGGTCTTTGGGTTCATTTCAGGCATCTACTCCTTAATGACCTGGACTCCCTGAGGTGTGTCCTTAAGGGTAAGACCGCGTGCCTTAAGAAGATCCCTGATTTCATCTGCCCTGGCAAAGTTCTTTGCTTTTCTTGCCGCCTGACGTTCATCAATAAGCGCCTGGATCTCAGAGTCAATTTCAACCTCTTCTTCCACATCCTGCTGAAGCAGACCCAGCACGGAAGAAAGCTCCATAAGCGTGTCCAGAGCCTTCTGAGCAAACTCCCCGGAGGCTCCGTCCCTGACCGCTGTGTTAACAGCAGTTATCAGTTCAAAGACTGCGGCAATGGCATCGGCAGTATTCAGGTCATCATCCATTGCAGCGATGAATTCCTGTCTGTACTTGTCAAAGCCTTCAAGTTTTGCCTTTTCCTCTTCGGTCATGGTTCCGCTGCCCGCAGAGATGAGATGCTTCAGATTGGACTTGGCATTTCTCATTCTTGTCAGAGAATTTTTTGACTGAATGAGGATGTCTTCGCAAAAATCGATAGGGCCTCTGTAGTGGCCGTTGAGAATGAGGAATCTCAATGTCTCTCCGTCATAAATCTGCAGCAGATCTCTTACAGTCTTGAAGTTTCCCAGAGACTTGGACATTTTGGTTCCGTCTACGTTAATGTAGCCGTTATGCATCCAGTAATGAGCAAAGCAGCATCCGTTATGCGCCTCTGACTGAGCGATTTCATTTTCGTGATGAGGAAACTGTAAGTCGGCGCCCCCTGCATGAATATCAATTGTTTCGCCCAGATATTTCTTGGCCATGGCAGAACACTCGATATGCCAGCCCGGTCGTCCCATTCCCCACGGTGAATCCCACGCGATTTCACTGTCTTCTTTTCTTGCTTTCCAAAGGGCAAAATCCAGCGGATCCTCTTTCTTTTCTCCAACTGCGATTCTGGCTCCTGCAATAAGGTCTTCTATATTCTTACCGGAAAGCTTGCCGTAGCCGTCAAATTTTCTGGTTCTGTAGTAAACGTCGCCCTCGGATTCATAGGCATAGCCCTTATCGATGAGATCCTGTACAAATCTGATGATATCCTCTATAGTTTTGGATACCTGGGGGTGAACGGTAGCCTTCTTCACATTGAGAGCCGCCGCATCCTTATAATATTCTTCAATGTACTTTTCGCTGACTTCCGTAGCAGATATGCCTTCTTCCTTAGCCCTGTTTATAATCTTGTCGTCCACATCGGTAAAATTCTGAACAAATTTCACTTTGTATCCTCTGTATTCAAGATATTTTCTCATGGTATCGAAGACTACAAAAGGCCGGGCGTTGCCTATGTGGAAATAGTTGTATACTGTAGGTCCGCAGACATACATCTTGACCTTTCCTTCCTCAATAGGAACAAACTCCTCTTTCTTTCTGGTAAGAGTATTATATATCTTCATCTTTACTTCCTTCTTTCTGATTCTTCTCGCGTATAACTTCCATCAGGGCTTCTTCAAGGTTAGATGAGCCCGCACAGTCTATGCATCCCGCCTCAATCTTATGGGTTGTCTGCAGGATTTTTTCGAGTTCCATGACACGTTTGCGCAGACATTCGATTTCGACAGCCACAGGATCGGGAAGGTCCACCTGATTCAGATCCTGGGTCGTACTCTGTCCGTTCCTTTTTACGATGGTTCCCGGTATTCCCACAACAGTACAGTTAGGGGGAACCTCTTTAAGAACTACAGAGCCGGCTCCTATTTTTACGTCATCGCCCACCTTGAAAGGACCCAGCACCTTGGCGCCGGAGCTTACTACAACCCGGTTCCCGATAGTGGGATGACGCTTTCCCGTGTCCTTTCCCGTGCCTCCCAGGGTAACACCCTGATATATTGTCACATCATCGCCTACCTCGGCAGTTTCGCCGATTATAACCGCCATACCGTGGTCGATAAAACAGCGGCGTCCGATCTTGGCGCCGGGATGGATTTCAATCCCAGTGAGCCAGCGGGCCAGCTGTGATATTATTCTGGCAAGCAGTTTCAGGTTATGCCTGTAAAGCCAGTGGGCGGGACGGTGAAATATCAGAGCCCATATTCCCGGATAACAGATCAGAACCTCAAAACCGTTTCTGGCCGCAGGGTCCTTTTCCACCATATTTCTGATGTCTTCTCCGACTTCTCTAAAAAACGCCATCTGTGATTATTCCTCCACAATGCTGATAGTCTTGATTACCTGTCTTTCCCTCGGACAATCACTCCAGTCTCTCTTGACACTGACAATTCTGTCTGCAGCATCCATTCCCTCGGTTATCTTGCCAAAAGCTGCATACTGACCGTCAAGGTGAGGAGCCTTCGCAACCATAATGAAAAACTGCGAGCCTGCCGAATCAGGGTCCATAGCTCTTGCCATAGACATTACGCCTCTTGTATGTTTAAGGTCGTTTTTCACTCCGTTGGCTTCAAACTCTCCCTTTATGGTATATCCCGGACCGCCTGTGCCGTTTCCCTGAGGACAGCCGCCCTGTATCATAAAATCAGGGATTACTCTGTGAAAGGTAAGTCCGTCGTAAAACCCCTCGCTTACCAGCTTTTCAAAGTTGGCAACTGTAATGGGCGCCGTTTCCGGATACAGCTCTCCCTTCATAATATCGCCGTTTTCCATTTCAATAATAACCTTTTTCATTATATTCTCTCCTAATCTTATTGTTAACTTCATAAACTTTTTATTTATACCACAAAAATCCTCCCGGCAAACTGCAGTTTTTAATACCGGCCGGGTTATTTCTCAGCGTTTACAATGGCTATTGCAGCCGCAACGGCTTCTTCAACGGTTTTTTCCGTCCTGTCAGCCTCGCGTCTGAGCTTATATTCCACAATGCCCTCCGGAGCTCTCTTGCCCACTGTAATGCGTACCGGAATCCCCAGAAGATCGGCATCCTTGAACTTCACGCCCGGTCTTTCGTCTCTGTCATCCAAAAGAACCTCCACACCGGCAGCAAGAAGGTCTTTATAGATTTTATCTGCTGCCGCCTCCTGGTCAGGGTCTCCCGGCTTTACCAAGGTGATTATTACATGATAAGGGGCTACCGACATAGGCCAGATAATTCCGTTTTCGTCGTGGTTCTGCGGCATATCGATTATAGCCTGGAAAGTACGTGAAATACCGATACCGTAACAGCCCATCCAGATAAGCTGATCCTTCTGATTCTCGTCCTTGTAAATCGCTTTCATAGGTTCGGAGTACTTGGTTCCCAGCTTGAATATCTGTCCTACCTCAACTCCTCTTGCGTGATGCACCGGTGCGCCGCATATAGGACAGGCATCCCCCTCTTTCAGAGTTTTAAGGTCAACTACCATGTCTCCCTCGTAATCTCTGCCGTAGTTCATATTGATGTAGTGGTGATCTGCCTCACAGGCTCCTGCACAAAGGTTCTTAAGGCCAGGCAGCTCGCTGTCCACTATAATTTTGCAGTCATGAAGATGCATCGGGCCGGTGAAGCCGCCCACACAGCCTGTTGCCGCAGACATCTTTTCCTCGTCGGCAAACTGAATAGCGTATTCCGGAATGTTGAGAGCATTTACAAGCTTGGTCATATTAAGCTCTCTGTCTCCGCGGATAAACACCGCCACATACCCGTTTTCATTTCCTTCTGCATCGTAGGTCACAAAGAGCAGTGCCTTGATGGTCTGCTTCTTGTCCAGCTTAAGATATTCCGCAACCTCATCTATAGTCTTGGTTCCCGGAGTATATACCTTTTCCAGAGGCAGCATCTCCACATGGTCCTGAGGCGCCGCATCCACACAGGCAGCTTTTTCTACAGTAGCTGCCAGATCGCAGTGGTCGCAGTAGGCGATTTCCGATTCACCGTATTCACACAGAGCGGTAAATTCGTGGGAGTTGGAGCCGCCGATGGCACCCGTATCTGCCTCAACAGGACGGAAGTTCAGTCCGCAGCGCCTGAATACCCTGCTGTAGGCATCATACATCTTGTCGTAGCTTTCATCCAGTCCCGCCGGATCTTTATCAAATGAATAGTTGTCCTTCATTATGAAAACTCTTGAGCGCATCATTCCGTATCTCGGACGGGCTTCATCCCTGTACTTGTCCGAAATCTGGTAGAGCATACGCGGAAGCTGTCTGTAGGATGTAACATCACTCTTGACAATATCCGTGAAAACCTCTTCTGCCGTAGGTCCCAGGCAGAACTCTCTGTCGTTTCTGTCCTTTAATCTCCACATCTCCGGGCCGTATGCATCCCATCTGCCCGATTCTTTCCAGAGCTCGGCAGGCTGTACGCTCTGAGTATAGATTTCCTCGGCTCCTTTTGCGTTCATTTCTTCTCTTACTATATTTTCAATCTTGCGTATAGTTCTCCAGCCCATAGGCATATAGGTATAGACTCCGGCAACGGTTTTTTTAATCATTCCGGCTCTCATGAGCAGAATATGACTTGGAATCTCCGCTTCCGCCGGAACCTCCCTTAAGGTTTTAAAATGCATCTGTGATAATTTCATCTGTTTTCTTTCCTCCGATTATCTATTTTCTATAAAGTATGCAGACTGCTTCGCAGGCTATTCCCTCGCATCTTCCCACAAAACCGAGCTTTTCTGTGGTGGTCCCCTTTATGTTCACTCGCTCAATGTCGATGTCCAAGGTTTCCGCAATATTCTTTCTCATTGCGGGTATATATGGAGCGATTTTAGGTCTCTGTGCAATGACTGTAATATCAGCATTTCCCACAGTATAACCCGCATCGCTTATTAACGATTTTACTTCTTTAAGCAGTTTCAGGCTGGAAATCCCCCGGTATCTTTCTTCCGTATCGGGAAAGTGCTTTCCTATGTCTCCCAAGGCTGCAGCTCCCAGCAGGGCATCCATCAGTGCATGGGTCAGCACATCCGCATCAGAATGGCCCAAAAGCCCTTTTTCAAAAGATATCTCACAGCCTCCCAGAATAAGTTTTCTGCCTTGGCAAAGCTGATGAACGTCATATCCTGAGCCGATTCTCATATCCATCCTTCGGTGCTCCTTTCCCTCTGATTCTGCTGCAGGCATATCATCCCTGGTGGTTATTTTTATATTGGCATAATCGCCTTCAACCATGTTCACATCAGCCCCCATTCTTTCAGCCAGACCGGCATCATCGGTGCCTTCGAATCCGTCTTCTGATGCCTTTTTGTAGGCTTCCCTGATGAGTTCAGTGTCAAACCCCTGTGGTGTCTGCACGCAAAAAAGGCTGCTTCGCTCAAGGGTCGCCGACTCCCCCTTGCAGCCCTCTGCTTTTCTTATGGTATCTTTTACCGGCACGCAAGGCACACAAGCTCCCTGATTATATGCCCCTTCAATTACTCTGTCAATAACCTGGGCGGTCACAAAGGGTCTGGCGCCATCGTGAATGAGGACCAGCCCGCCCTTTACCTGTTGAAGACATTGCCAAACTGAGTCCTGCCGCCTCAATCCTCCTTTTACGATTGCCTCCGTCTTGGTGAATTGTCCGCAAAGTTCAGCACACAGCTCCATGTATTCTTCAGCTGCAGCCACAATTACAGCATCAACTGCCTCATGGCGCTGAAAAGGCTCAATAGCCTTTTCAAGCACTGTTCTGTCTCCGATTTTCAAAAACTGTTTAGGCAGCCGGCCGCCGAACCGGCTTCCGGCTCCGGCGGCAACGATAACTGCCGTTACTTTCTTTCCTTTAAACACTTGTACCTACCTGCACTCAACTACTTTAACTTGCCGAATATCATCCTGCCCGCAGCGGTCTGAAGAACACTGGTAACAGTGATATCCACAGTCTGGCCTATCTGCCTGCGCCCGTCCTCCACAACTATCATGGTGCCGTCATCCAGATATCCTATGGCCTGGCTGTGGTCTTTGCCCTGTTTTATGAGGGCGACAGACATATTTTCGCCGGGTATAACCATGGGTTTAAGCGCATTTGAAAGCTCGTTAATATTAAGCACAGGAATACCTTTAATTGCGGCGACCTTGTTAAGGTTAAAGTCGTTGGTCACAACTTTTCCCTTCATTATCTGCGCCAGCTTGAGAAGCTTGACATCCACTTCGGGGATTTCTTTCAAGGCCTTCTCTGAATCTGTGTTATATATTTCGATACCGTATTCTGTCTGGATTTTATTCAGTATATCCAGCCCACGGCGTCCTCTGTTCCGTTTGAGGCCATCCGATGAGTCGGCAATATGGCGCAGTTCCACTAACACAAACTCGGGAATCACTATGGGTCCTTCCAGAAATCCGGTCTTCATAATCTCCAGAATCCTGCCGTCGATTATAACGCTTGTATCAAGTATTTTGGGTACGCGCTGCGATTTTCTCTCTTTTGCACTGTAGCCGTAGTGATTTTCCTCTGCGGCAGCTTTAGTCTGCTGCAGCCGCTTTCCTGACGAATTCATATTAATCAGTTCAGGCCCTTTTTTGCTTCCCACCACGCATCCTATAAATGCCATAACGGCATAAAGAGAGATTGTAATAGTCAGATACAGGGATTTCTGTGTTATGACATCCTGATAAATCTTTGTGAGAAGATAGGAGATAACCATTCCTATAACCAGTCCTACAGTTCCGCCCACAAGAGCACTGGGCGATATCCCCTGAAGATCGCTTTCGATGGTGTCTGCAACCTTTCTGCTTTTACGCGTAAATGCGGGAGCTATCCGGTAAAATATAATTCCAAAAATAATAACAAAAAAAACTCCAATCCATACTTCCTCGCTGCGGGATAAGCCTTCCTGCATTGCAGGATTGCTGACCTTGCTCAGCAGGTACCTTGTCAGATCGAAGGCTTCAAATCCGATAAGCCCGCCCAATACGGTAAAAAATCCTCTAAATAGTCTTTTAAACATCCGGTTCCTCCTTTCTTTTAAAATTTCACAGATATTTTATGGTTTATGCCGGGACAGATAAATCAGGCAAGTCCCACTGCATCCTGTATTATTTTTTCTGCCTCGTCTTCGGTGATGTCCAGAACCAGCATCATCTCGCTTATGAGAATCTGTCGCGCATTCATCATAAGCTTTCGCTCACCGGAAGATAAGCTTTTTTTGTGATCCGCTCTCATAAGATTTCGTACTACTTCTGCCACCTGCGTGATATCTCCTGTTTTTAGCTTCTCCATATTATCACGACAGCGCCGGTTCCAGTTTTCGTCCATAGGAGAGCTTTCCTGGCGGAGTAAATCTATGACAGCACAAACGACCGCCCTGTCAGCAATAGGCCTTACGCCGACTGCGGCTTTGGAATCAACGGGTATCATCACATTGATTTCATTGCAAGGCAGTTTAAAAATGTAGTACTTTTTCTTTTCACCAAGAATTTTTCTTTCCTCGATGCCACAGATGATACCTGCTCCATGCATCGGATAAACAATCTTGTCACCCGCAGAAAACATGATACAGTACCTCCATTTTATACCTGTATCATCAGTATAAAAGAATTCGGGTAACAATGTCAAGAAAAGCAGCAAAATTTATTATGTTATCACATGATTTTCACACTGTCAATATAAACTTAAATTAAAAATTACATAGCAATTACAGTTAAAATGATGTAAACTGTACAATAGGAACGTTAACATGACAAATGAGAGCTACAGGAGGCCCGGAATGTACAAAATTTTAGTTGTAGACGATGAACCTAAAATTCGTGAGGTAATCAAAGAGTACGCCGAGTTCAGCGGTTTCAGCGTAAAAGAAGCCGAGGACGGAATGACAGCAGTCGGTCTTTGCAAACTTAACGATTACGACCTGATTATTATGGATATTATGATGCCGAAGCTTGACGGTTTTTCGGCATGTAAAGAAATCAAAAAGATAAAGGATATTCCGATTATCATGCTTTCTGCAAGAGGAGAAGAATATGACAAGCTTTTTGGCTTTGAATTAGGCATAGACGACTATGTGGTTAAGCCTTTCAGCCCGAAGGAGCTTATCGCTCGTATAAATGCAGTGCTTTCAAGAAAAAAAGGTTCCTCAGCTGTGCCGCAGCAGACGCTTAAATTCGACGGCCTGGAAATCAATATTCCTGCCAGAACCGTTACTGTGGACGGTCACAAAGTGGAGCTTACTCCGAAAGAATACGATCTGCTTTTTTACCTGGTTGAAAACAGGAATATCGCTCTGTCCAGAGACAAGCTGCTTTCCGACATCTGGGGCTACGATTTCTTTGGCGACGACAGAACCATCGACACACATATAAAAAATCTCCGCAACAATTTAGGCCCTTACAGGGACTTTATTGTAACACTTAGAGGGGTGGGTTATAAATTTGAGTACGAGGGTTAAATTCGACCTGAACAGCATAAAATTCAGACTCTGGCTGTATTTCCTTTCCCTTGTCATCGGAATTGTAGTTCTCATCTGGGCGCTGCAGATTTTCTTTCTCAACAACGGCTATGAGGATATGAAGGTCAGCGAGGTGGACAGAATCGCCTCCTCAATTTATCATTCCTACAACAGGAATGATGAAAATCTGACCAAGAGCATTCAGGAGCTTTCCGTCACCAATGACTTTTATGTAATGATGGAATCGGGAGGCACTCTGCTGTTGTTTAATCCGGAGCAGGAAAACATAATTCCGGTATACCGGTACCAGACGCAGATACCGAAGCTTAAGGAAATGCTGGAAAAGAACAAGCCGTCTTCTGCGCCTGTTTACTTTAAATTCAGTACCACCTACGAAAAATACAGTACACTGGCCTATGGCCGCTATCTTAGTACAAAGCCCGGCGAAGAGGTGCTTCTTTATATCTTTTCACCGCTGTACCCCGTGACCTCCACTGTAAACATACTGAAGCACCAGCTGCTCAGCGTCACCACCATTATTCTGATACTGGCATTCTTTATGATAACTTATTTCTCTTCAAGGATATCCCGTCCTATCAAGAGTATAACCAATACGGCCAAGAAAATGGGTAAAGGCGAATATAATGTGAAGTTCGAAGCTGATTCTTACTCAGAGATAAACAACCTTGCCGATGCTCTGAATACTGCCGCCTACGAGCTGGGGATGGCTGATACAAGGCAGCGGGATCTTATAGCCAATGTGTCCCATGACCTTAAGACGCCTCTGACTATGATCCGCTCCTATGCTGAGATGATACGGGACCTTTCGGGAGACAATCCGGAGAAACGCAATGCACACCTTCAGGTTATAATAGATGAGACTGACAGAATGAATCAGCTTGTCAGCGATATGGCCTCTGTGTCGGCTATGCGCACTAATAAAGTTACTTTGGAGAAGGAGGTTTTTGACCTTTCATCGGTAGCAGCCTCAATACTGGCTTCTTATCAGCTCCTGCAGGAGCAGGAAAGTTACGATTTCGTATTTAACACTCCGAAGGACTGTCTGGTTTATGCAGATAAAAACAAAATTGAGCAGGTTATTTCAAATCTTACCGGCAACGCCATCAAATACTGCGGCGAAGATAAGAAAATAATCGTAAACATAAAGCGGTCAGGTAAAAAATGGCGGCTGGAAGTATCAGACCACGGTCCGGGCATCAAGGCCGAGGAATTGCCTCATGTCTGGGAAAGATACTACAAAACCAGCACAAACTATGTACGCGCCACAAGCGGTACAGGTCTCGGACTTGCCATAGTCAAAGAAATCCTTACACTGCACCGCTCCAGCTATGGTGTAGACAGTAAAGTCGGCAAAGGCTCAACTTTCTGGTTTGAACTTGAAGCCGTAAAAAAAGATAAAGAAAAGGAAAAAGCACCTGTAAAGCCAAAGGAAAGTCTGCCTGACAGACCGAAGTAAAAGGACTGCTGTCAAAGTCATCGGCACAGATGCTGAAATCCGACTTATTAAAAATACAGAAACAAGATGATTCAGGAGGTAAACGCAGCAAAGGCCTCCTGAATATTTTTTACTCCAACGACACGGCAGCCTTCTACCTGTCTGCCTATTTTCCCCGCGTTTCTCGCAGGCATAATCACCTGCTCATATCCCAGCCGCGCCGCCTCTTTTACAATTTTTTCAGTGTTTTGAACAGCGCGCAATTCTCCTGTCAGCCCTACTTCCCCTACAGCCAGAGTACGCCTTCTCGGCACAGCCCTCTTATATGACGAATACACCGCCAGAGCCGCCGCAAGGTCTGTTCCCGTGCCGTCAGGCCTGATGCCGCCTACTACATTTACATAAACATCCTGATTTATGAGCTGCAGACCTAATTTCTTCTCCATGACAGCCAGTATCATACTCAGCCGCTGGTTGTCCAGACCCACTGAAGTCCTTCTGGCAAATCCCACATTGGCAGGTGAAACAAGTGCCTGTATTTCAAACATTACCGGCCTGCTTCCTTCATATATGGCCGCAGTCACCGATCCCTCGCTCATTTCCTCATTTCTTTCCAGAAATGTGGCTGAAATATCTCTTACCTCCTTAAGCCCCTCTGTATCCATTCTGAATGCACCGATTTCGCTGGTGGTTCCAAAACGGTTTTTATAAGATCTGAGTATCCTGAATTCCTGATCTCTTTCTCCCGTAAAATTAAGCACGCAGTCCACAAGATGCTCCACCGTCTTAGGTCCGGCCAGTTCTCCGCTCTTGGTCACATGCGCCACGATAAAAACAGGAATGTCGCCTGTTTTAGCCAATTTCATCAGCAGATTGCCGCACATCCTTACCTGGGAAACGCTTCCCGGAGCCGAATCAAGCTGACTGCTGTAAAGGGTCTGAACAGAATCTATAATAAGGAAGGAGGGCTTAAGATTTTCGCAGGCTGTTTCCACATTTTCCATATTGGTCTCGGAAAGAACATATAGGCTGTCCGGTATACTGCTGCATACCCTGTCGGCTCTCAGCTTTATCTGCTCCTCGCTTTCCTCCCCCGAAACATAAAGCACGGTTCTGCCGCCTGCGGCAATATTGGCTGCCGTCTGGATAATAATGGTTGACTTTCCTATTCCCGGCTCTCCTGAAATAAGAACCAGTGAGCCTCTGACTATTCCTCCTCCCAACACGCGATTCAGTTCGCCGATACCGGTATCTATTCTGTCATAACCAGCTGTCCCCACCTTTATGAGGGGCTCAGGACGGCTGTTTCCGAATCCCGTCCCTCCGCCGGCGCCGCTCCTCGCTGCCGGACTGGTGTCCACCGGCAGAATTCTTTCCTCCACGAATGAATTCCACGCACCGCAGATGCACTGCCCCATCCACTGCGGGCTCTCGTAACCACACTCCTGACATACAAAAATTGTCTTGCCCTTTTTAGCCATAGCGCCCTCCCGAACATAAGTTCTTTTATTATATGATACACTATAATCCCCGCCTTGTCCAGCAGTTTTGTCCTTTACTCCCCGCTTTTTCTTGAAATGGATTTTCGTCGAGTATATAATTGAGGTGGTTATAATTTTTATATGGGGAGGAAAGATTATGGCTGTGGAATTTAAAAAGCTTCAGACGCTCACTCTGAAAGAAAAATTTATTACACAGATGGAAGAAATGATTATTTCCGGCCAATTTGAGATAGGACAGAAGCTGCCTTCGGAAAGGGATCTTTCGCAGAAAATGGGTATCAGTCGTGCTATTGTAAACTCGGGGATAGCGGAAATGGCCCGTAAAGGTTTTATCGAAGTCAGACCCCGGGTTGGCAACTTCGTGGCAGACTACAGGAAAAACGGTGCTGTTGATGTGCTTGTTTCCATTATGAATTACAGCGGAGGCACTCTGCGTCCTGATGAAATCAGATCTCTCATAGAATTTCACCGTGTTGTGGACAATATGGTCATCCAGCTCATCGATGGAAATATGTCGAAGGAGCAGCAGCAGGCTTTGGACAGCATAGTTGAAAAAATAGGCACATCAGCCACACCTGCCGAAGCGGCGGAGTACACTCAGCTTTTCCATCATGAACTGGCCCTCATCAGCAGTAATACTATCGTGCCTCTCATATATGCCTCCTTTGCATGCGCCTTCAACCACCTGTGGGAACGTTATGCCAGAAAAAACGGTATTGACAGGCTATATGCCGACTGCCGCGTCCTGCTGGACTATATCTGCAGCGGGCAGACAGAGAATGCAGTGGCCCGGAGACTTAAATACACCGAATAAAAATACCCTCCTTACTGCTTTGTCCGGTAAAGAGGGTACATATCACCATGGGTCCGGGTATTTTTTAACCCCGCCATTTGGCTCAAAGAGCCGGAACAGCGGGGTCTAATTCAATTTTATTCCTCTTCTTCAGCCTTGTGTGCTTCGATAATCTTCTGCGCATTCATTGCAGGAACTTCCTCGTATCTTGCAAATTCCATAGTGAAGGAACCTCTTGCCTGAGTCATGGAGCGAAGTGCGATTGCATAGTCGAAGAGCTCAGCCTGTGGAGCCTCTGCATGCAGCAGCTGTCCTCCGCCGATCTGTGGATCCATACCCATTACAGCGCCCCTTCTTGTAGGAAGGTCGCCCATAACAGCACCTACGAAATCATCCGGAACCAGGATTTCAAGCTTCATAATAGGCTCAAGGAGTACCGGCTTAGCTTCCGCGATACCCTTCTTGAACGCCAGGGAAGCTGCAATCTTAAAGGCCGCTTCGTTGGAGTCTACCGGGTGGTATGAGCCGTCATATAATGTAGCCTTTACATTCTGAACCTTGCATCCTGCCAGAGGACCCTTTTCCATACATTCCAGCAGACCCTTTTCTACTGCAGGAACATACTGCTTAGGAACGGAACCGCCAAAAAGCTCTTCCGTGAACTCGAATTCCTGCTGGGAAGGTGCAAACTTGATATGAACATCACCGTACTGACCGGAACCGCCTGACTGTTTCTTATGCTTTCCCTGTACATCAGAGGTACCCTTGATGGTTTCTCTGTAAGCAATTTTCTGCGGAACGGTCTTTACGGATACGCCGTACTTGTCTTTTAATTTGCTGAGTGCGATATTGATCTGGCTTTCACCCTGTCCGCCTACTAATGTCTGGCGTGTTTCCTGATTTCTCTGGAGAACCAGCGAAGGGTCTTCTTCCGTCAATCTTGCAAATCCGGTTGAAAGCTTATCGTCAGCTCCCTTGTCTGCAGACTCGATTGCCACAAACAGAGTCGGCTGCGGGAAGCTGATCGGCGCAATTGTAACAGGATTGTTCTTTTCCGATAATGTATCGCCTGTCTTGGTGTATTCGAGCTTGCCCAGCGCAACGATATCGCCTGCTGCAGCCTCAGGGCAGTCTTCCTTATTCTTGCCTCTGATGAAGAATACAGAACCGAGCTTTTCATCCTTTTCTGCTCTGAAGTTATGTAATG
>CALZFA010000023.1 GCA_945644815.1 uncultured Clostridia bacterium | reverse complement strand
GAGCCTTGATTTTTATCAGGGCTTTCATTTTTCCTGACAGATTCCTACGAAAAAGAAAGCGAGGAATATGTTATGACAAACACACAGACAAAAACAGCCAGATTGGCTAAGATGGCCATGCTGGTGGCAATTTCAATCGTACTTGTAGCCATTGTAAGATTTCCTGTTTTTCCGGCGGTTGCATTTCTGGAATACGATCCGGCGGACATTCCCATTCTGATAGGAACCTTCGCATTCGGGCCCATAGCCGGAATTTTGCTTACAGTAGTAACTTCGGTGCTGCAGGGAGTAACAGTAAGCTCTGCAAGCGGAGCCTACGGCATCATAATGCATATAATCGCCACATGCACTCTGGTTATAGTGGCAGGACTGATATACAAGAAGGAA
Source organism: uncultured Clostridia bacterium (assembly GCA_945644815.1). Lineage (GTDB taxonomy): Bacteria > Bacillota > Clostridia > Peptostreptococcales > Anaerovoracaceae > SUG1106. The sequence continues at coordinate 18,808 of CALZFA010000023.1, read as the reverse complement.
AAGACTAAGAAGCATGCCGTAATAGGGCTTGCCTGCGGCACTATCGCCATGGTTGCCGTGATGGCGGGAGCAAATATGATTATCACACCGCTGTTTATGGGAGTTCCTGCGGCTGCCGTATGGGATCTCATGCCTTTTATAGCGGCGTTTAATCTCATAAAGGCCGGAATCAACAGCCTGATAACATTTCTGCTGTATAAGAGAATATCACCGTTCCTGCACAAATAGCCGGACGGGCGGATTCTGCAAAGATAGAGGGAATTACTTATGGAAATAAAGAGAACTCTTGAAATAAAAAATGAAGAGGAAACAAGACGTTTCGGTCTTTCACTGGCAGAAGAACTTGCTGTGGGAGATGTTGTAGCTCTCATCGGTGATCTGGGAACAGGTAAAACTGCTCTGACGCGGTATATCGCAGAAGGATTGGGTATTAAAGCCCGGGTAAACAGTCCCACTTTTACCATAGTCAAAGAATATCGCCAGGGGAGAATTCCTCTCTTTCATTTTGATGTATACAGAATTTCCGACCCGGAAGAGCTTTTTAACATAGGCGCGGAAGAATACTTTTACGGTGACGGCGTATGCGTCGTGGAATGGGCTGATTTAATTGAGGAAATTCTTCCGGAAAACACACGATATATATATATCGAGTACGGCGACAAAGAGGGAGAAAGGATATACAAATGTTCATTTTAGCCATTGAGACCACAGGGCCCTTGGGCTCTGTGGCTTTGCTTGACGAGAAAGAAAATGTTCTGGGATATGAGGTTTCACAAGGGACCATGAGTCATCTTAAGGATCTGATACCTATGATCAATACCATGCTTAATAAATGCGGCGTATCAATAAATGATGTTGATCTGCTGGCTCCCTCTGTAGGACCGGGCTCCTTTACAGGCATCAGGATCGGCGTATCCACGGCCAGAGCTCTATGCCAGGCTCTGGGTATCAGAGCGGTACCGGTGCCGACTCTTGAAGCTTTTTGCTTTAAAGAAACTGCAAGGACTGCGGAATATGTACAGCAAATCAAGGGCGGACGTGCAGCTGACGGGCAGACATCGGTGGTTTGCCGGCCGGGGACAGCGGTCTGTGCCATCATTAATGCCCGCAGAGGCCAAGTCTACGGTATGATAGACGGCTTTATGGAGCCGGGACCTTATATGCTCACAGACGTGATTGAGGTGTATAAATCCAAGCTTGAGCCTTATGGATGCAGGATGCTCTTTTTCGGAGATGGCATAGATGCATACGAGAAGGATATCATAGCTGCTCTCGGTCAGCCCATCGGCAAGGATGTTCAAAGAGGACGGGGGGCATTTGGGACAACAGCAGCCGGGTTTGAATTCGTCCCCAAGGGAGACAGGTATCAGGATGCGGTGTCTGTGGGAAAATGGGCAGTAGATCGCATCAAACGGGCCGGAGGTGTGGACGGCTGCACAGTGGACTACGAGAACCTGATGCCTGACTACATGAGGAGAGCCGAGGCAGAACAGAAGCTGGAAAGCGGCGAACTGCCAATCTGCAAAGGTCCGAAACAGGAGTAGCAATTTTAATGTGGACATTAGACAGTCAGGGCATATATTGCAGGACAAGCCACGGCTTTATATCAGGTAAGATAATGCAAGAAGAGAATTGAAATGGCAGATTTAATTATAAGAAAAGCCGAGGAAAAAGACGTCCCGGCCATAGAACAGATAGAAAAACAGTGTTTTGCGGTGCCTTGGAGTTATGAGTCGCTGTATAAAGACATAGTGGAAAATGGGCTGGCATTTTATATCGCTGCGGAGATAGACGGGCATGTCTGTGGATATGCGGGCATCTGGAAAGTATTCGATGAAGGTCACATTACCAACGTAGCCGTGGCACCGAATTACAGAAGAATGCACATCGGCCGCTCCATGCTGGAGACCCTCATAGATGTAACTGCAGAGGCCGGCATAGAACGATACACGCTGGAAGTTCGCGCAGGAAACCGGCCGGCCATCAAGCTGTATGAAGGTCTGGGATTCAAACCGGAGGGTATCAGGCCGGGGTATTACGAAGACAACGGCGAGGATGCCGTTATAATGTGGCGATAGTGCACGGACAGGCATCTAAACGAGCAGACAGGCATCCAAACAGATAGACGGGCGCCTAAGCAGATAGACGAGCAGATAAAGAAGAAAGCAGGTAAAATTCGGTGAAAGAAGAAAAATTCCTGACATTGGGCATAGAGACAAGCTGTGATGAGACGGCAATAGCTGTACTTGCTGACGGTAGAACCGTGCTCAGCAATGTTATTTCATCACAGATAGATATATTTAAAAAATACGGTGGAGTAGTGCCGGAAATTGCTTCGAGGCATCACCTGGAGAACATCAACGGAGTGCTTGATGAAGCGTTGACAGAGGCAGGAGTGACACTGGACGATATCGACCTCATAGGTGTAACTGACGGTCCGGGGCTTGTCGGGGCGCTTCTCATGGGAGTGTCTACGGCCAAAGCCTTAGCTTTTGCCAAGGACATACCGCTGGTGGGGGCACATCATCTCATGAGTCATATAAGTGCAAATTATATAGAATATCCTGAGCTGGAACCTCCGTTTATGGCCCTCATAACCAGTGGCGGGCATACTGAAATTGTAAGAGTGGATGACTACTGCCACTGCGAAGTGCTGGGCGGCACCAGAGATGATGCTGTGGGAGAAGCCTGCGACAAGGTGGCAAGAGTTCTGGGACTGGGTTATCCGGGAGGTCCTAAAATCGATAAGATTGCCACAGAGGGGAATCCTGAAGCTATCCATTTCAAGAGAGTGTATCTGGAAAAGGATAGTTTCGACTTTAGCTTCAGCGGCCTTAAGACATCAGTGCTTAACTATGTCAATCAGGAAAAGCAGGCGGGCAGGGAGATTAACAGAGCTGATGTAGCAGCGTCTTTCCAGGAGGCGGTTATGGATGTTGTTGCGGACAAGGCTTTGCAGGCCGTTAAGCAGACAGGGATGAAAAAGCTGGTAATGGCAGGAGGAGTTGCAGCAAATTCCAGGTTGAGAACCAAGCTGAGTGAGCTTTGCCGCAGAAGAGGGATAGACCTCTACAGGCCAAGGCCCGGGCTATGCACCGACAACGGAGCTATGGTTGCATGCGCAGCCTACTACAAATACAAAAGCGGGCAGACAGGCAGCCTTGAAATGGATGCAAGTCCAAGCATGCCGCTTTAGGAACAGAGGACAGAAACACCTCGAACGGAGACAAATCAATGATAATTCTATCGGCAAACAATATTACCAAAATATACGGAACGGATGTAATTATAGATAAGGCCGGTTTCCACGTAAATGCCGGCGACAAAGTGGGCATCGTTGGAAGAAACGGTGCAGGCAAAACAACCCTTTTGAACATGCTGACAGGAGAACTGAGCATAGATGAAGGGGAGTTTTTTGTTTCACAAAACACGCGCATAGGCTACCTGAAGCAGCGTGATAATTTCTTTAAAGATGATACGGTTAAAGAAGCAATGGATCATATTTTTGACCATCTGCACAAACTCGAGGAAGAAATCCATAAAGCCGCCGACGCAGTAGCAGACAATCCGGATGACATGAGACTTCAGGAAAAGCTGGACGCACTTCAGAGAGAGTACGAACTGAAAGGCGGCTACACATATAAATCAGAGATAACGGGAATACTAAGCTCCATGGCTTTCGGGACGGAATTTTACCATAAAAAAATATCATCCCTTTCAGGGGGAGAAAGAACCAGACTGGCGCTGGCAGCTTTGCTTCTGGAAAAGCCGGATCTGCTTCTTTTGGACGAGCCCACCAACCACCTGGATATCGGAACATTGAAATGGCTGGAACAGTATCTTTCGTCATATAAGGGAACCATAATGATAGTATCTCACGACAGATATTTTCTCGACAAGACAGTCAACAGAATTTTTGAGCTGGAAAACCATAAGGTGTACTGCTACGACGGAAATTATACTGCTTTTGCAGAAAAGAAAAGCCGGCGCAGGGAGAGCGAACTGAGAGCATATAACAATCAGCAGCGCGAAATTGCACGCCAGGAGGAAATGATACGCCGGATGAAGCAGCATAACACTGAAAAACTGGTGAAGCGCGCACAGTCAAGAGAAAAACGACTTGGTCATGTGGAAAGGCTTTCGAGGCCCGAGGCTGAAATCGGCCGTATGAGGATTCATTTCAAACAGAATTTTAAATCGGGAAATGATGTTATAATTGCAGAAAAATTGTCCAAGGAATTCGGCCGCGGAACAGAGCGAAAACTTCTTTTTAACAATGTAGATCTGGATATAAAACGCGGTGAGCGCATCTGTATTGTAGGCCCGAACGGAGTTGGCAAGACCACGCTGCTCAGAATGATTATTGGAGAATTGTCTCCTACGGAGGGGAGGCTGAAAACAGGTCATAATGTTGCCTTCGGCTACTATGATCAGGGACAGCTTTTGCTTAATGAAAGTAATACCGTATTGGAGGAGCTGAAGGAATCTTACAGGCTTTACACTGATACGGAGATGAGGAGTATACTGGGAAGATTTCTTTTCCGAGGAGATGATGTTTTTCTGCCTGTGGGCAGTCTGTCCGGCGGCGAAAAGGCACGTCTGTCGCTGCTTAAAATGATGCTTTCCGGAGCAAACACTCTCATACTTGATGAACCCACCAATCATCTGGATATTGATTCCAAGGAAGTTTTTGAAGAGGCTCTGCTGGAGTTCCCGGGGACGGCCATTATAGTTTCACACGACAGATATTTCCTGCAGCGGATTCCTACCAGAATACTGGAGCTCACCCACGAAGGCATAAACGAGTATCTGGGAAAATATGATTACTATGTAGAGAAAAAGGAGCAGATGGGTTCGGGCAAAAAATATCTGAACGATATGAGGGAAGAGTCTGCAGCAGCTATGGAGGCGGCACAGCAAGGGGCTCGCACGAACCTTACAGCGGCAGAGCAGAGAGCGCTTAACAAGAAACGTGAAGCTGAGGAAAGAAGGCGCATAAGACACCTTGAAAAGCTGGAAACTGAAATTGCAGAGCTTGAAAAGCAGGATGCAGAACTTCAGCAGCAGCTTTGCTGCGAAGCAAACATGAACGACTACGGGCTTCTGACAGAGCTGAGCAACCGAAGGGAAAGGGTGCTGGCAAGGTTATCTGAGGTCTACGAGGAATGGGCAGAATCGGGGGAGTAATCCTTTCACACAATCTACAAAAAAATTGTTAAATTTTTTTCTTGCATTGCCTTAGGAAAGTAATTATAATAAACCATAGTGAAAAACCAAATGTAACCAAATGGAGGACAATTAATATGATTTTTGACAAAATTAAAGATATCATCATAGACCAGCTGCAAGTTGAGGAAGCCGACATAAGCATGAATACGAACCTTATGAAGGACCTTTCTGCAGATTCCCTGGATGCTGTTGAAATTATCATGGCTATCGAGGATGAGTACGGTATAGAGATTCCTGATGAAGATGCGGAAAAAATGCAGACCGTAGGGGATCTTGTAAGATATGTTGAGGAAAACAAGTAGTAATGAGTGTTGACAACATTAAAGAAAAACAGATTTCAAGGGCAGTTATAAAAAGACTGCCAAGATACAGAAGATACCTTGGAGAGCTGAAGAAGAAGGGAATAGAGAAGATTTCTTCTAAGGACCTGAGTGAGATTATCGGATATACTGCTTCGCAGATTCGCCAGGACCTGAACAACTTCGGAGGCTTCGGCCAGCAGGGCTATGGCTACAGCGTTGATTTTCTCTACGACGAAATCGGCACTATTTTGGGACTGGATAAAAAATATCAGATTGTTATCGTCGGATACGGCAGACTGGGGCAGGCCATGGCCAGCTACATTGCAAATAACGAAAGTAATTTCCATATTGCAGGGATATTTGACGTAAGACAGATTATTCAGGATGTGCAGTTTAAGGATGCCCAGATTATGACCTGCGGCAACCTTTCCGGCTTTGTTAAAAATGAGAACATAGATATTGCCGTTATTACGGTTCCTGCCGAAAAGGCTCAGATCGTTGCAGACACCGTCTGCGATGCGGGCATTAAGGGAATCTGGAATTTCACTGCAGTTGACCTTGATTTGCCGGAGGATGTTGTCTGTGAAAACGTGCATGTGAGTGACAGCCTTCACGCTCTGGCATATTACATGAAGGACAGATAGGCCAGAAGAGACAAGTCCAAAAGATAATGAAATTTATAATGAAAACGGTGCCTTGAAGGTGCCGTTTTTGAATGCGGCGAGTAGCCGCCCATTCCGCGAAAAGACAGATAATCGAGTAAGACAACGATAAAAGGTGCGGAACACAATAAAAAAGAGCTGCCGCAAAAACCCGGCACGCGAGCCAAATGAGCGACAACTCTTTTTTTCGTAAGTAATTAACCCTCAACAGGTGCGTCAACAGGGCATGCGTCTGCACATGAACCGCAGTCGATGCAAGCATCAGCATCTACTACATAGATGCCGTCTCCCTCGGAGATAGCTTCTACAGGGCATTCAGCTGCACAAGCACCGCAAGCGATGCAGGCGTCTGTAATTTTATAAGCCATTTCGTTTGTCCTCCTATTAAAAAGATATATCTTTCGTGACACAATTATAGCAGAATGGGTTATAATAGTAAAGTGAAAAAAGATGAAAATTTAATGAGAATGTTGTAAAATAATCTTGCGGTATTAAAGCGGTGAAAAGAGAGGATCGGGTATGGATGTATATACACTGACGGGCAAAAGCGGAACAGGGAAAAGTTTTCATGCAATGAACCTTTGCAGAAAATATAATATAGAAGCCATAATTGACGACGGACTTTTTATATATAAGAATACGGTTGTTGAAGGTGTTTCTGCCAAGCGTGCATCTACTAAAATAGGTGCTGTCAAGACCGCTATGTTCCTTAACGATGAAATAAGGGACAAGGTGTCGGCTGCAATTAAAAAAAAGAAACCTGCAAGCATTCTCGTACTGGGTACAAGTGAAGGTATGGCAAATAAAATTATAGAGCGGCTCGGACTGCCTTCCCTTGAAGAGGACAGTCTCAGACGGATTCATATAGAAGACATTACTACACAGGAAGAAAGAGATACAGCCAGAGAGCAACGCGATCGCATGGGCAAGCATGTAATACCTGCACCTGCCCTTCAGCTCAAGCGAAGCTTTGCGGGATATTTTATGGACCCCCTCAGGTTTTTTCGCGGAAAGGACCAGGGGGCGGCCGCTGAAAGGACGGTGGTCAGACCTACCTACAGCTATATGGGTGAGTATATCATAGATGAAAAAGTGATAACCGATATAGTAACATGTGTGGCCGAGGTTATGCCTGCTATAGGAAGAGTGGTATATATAGTACAGGAATCTTCACCGGAAGCTTATGAGCTTGCTGTTTCCATTAAGATGAGGAGAGGCTGGCCCATATGGGAAGCCGCCCAGATGTTTCAGGAGAGGCTTGCTTCAGCGGTAGAGGAAATGACAGCATTTAACGTATCAAAGGTGGATGTGGAAGTCAGAGGAATAAACTGAGGTATAAAACCATGGGAAAATACATATATGAGGATGTGAAGGACTTTAACCTTGATCACATTTTTGACTGTGGTCAATGCTTTCGGTGGAGCAGGCAGGAAGACGGCAGCTACACCGGTACTGCCATGGGAAAGGCAGTGAATATGAGTCTTAAAAGCGTATCGGAAGGTCAGCGTCTTGATCTGGTCGTAGACAACTGCACTGAGGATGATTTTAAACAGATCTGGGGCGGGTACCTGGACCTGGACAGAGACTACGGCTATATCAAGAGGACCCTGACAGAATCCGACCAGGTCATGGCAAAGGCTGTGGAAGGCGGACAGGGGATAAGGATACTAAGACAGGAACTGTGGGAAACGATGATTTCGTTTATCATATCACAAAATAACAATATACCCCGAATCAAAGGCTGCATTGAAAAACTTACACAGCTTTTTGGTGAGCCGGCGGGAGAGTACGGCGGCCGGGAATATTTCAACATACCATCACCTGAGGTTATGGCCGGGTTGAGTGCAGAGGACCTTGCACCCTGCAGACTGGGATACAGGGCCCCTTACCTGGTGGAAACTGCCCGGCAGGTCATGGAAAAGGGCGGCATGAAAAAAGTCGAGGCAGAACTTGAAGCTGCGCCCACGCCGGAGGCGGTATATGAGTATCTGAGAGGATTTAAGGGAGTAGGACCTAAGGTGGCCAGCTGTATAGCCCTTTTCGGCCTGGGACGATTGGAAGCCTTTCCTATAGATGTGTGGGTGCGCCGGGTGATGAACAGACTTTACGGGATTGATGAAAAAGATACAAAGGCCATGAACGCCTATGCAATGGAGCATTTCGGCGAAAACGGCGGCATAGCCCAACAATACCTGTTTTATTACATAAGGGGATTGGGAGATCAGCTTTAAACACTTTCACAGAAACTTCACAAAAAATGCCTCAAAATACGCAAATCTGCTATTGACATTATCCTAAAGGCTGATATAATAAAATGTGTTAGCACTCAACAATAAAGAGTGCTAAGAAGTGCAGACGCTAAGGCGAAGGCACAAAAATGGAGATGATTTTATTAATAACATTTTCTAAACGGAGGTATTTATAAATGATTGGAATCAGACCATTAGGTGACAGAGTAGTAATTAAAAAAGTTGAAGCCGAAGAGAAGACTCAGGGCGGACTTATTCTGACCAGCTCAGCGAAGGAACAGCCGCAGGTTGCAGAGGTTGTAGCGGTTGGACCTGGGACAAAGGATGAACCGATGGAGCTTAAAGTCGGCGAGAAAGTTGTTTTCAGCAAATACGGCGGCACTGAAATCAAGTATCAGGGCGAAGAGTATACAATCATGCACCAGAGCGAGATTCTGGCAGTAATTGAATAGTAAGGGGGAGAACAAAATGGCAAAAGACATTTTTTACGGAGAAGACGCAAGACGCAAATTACAGGCAGGCGTTGATAAATTAGCAGATACAGTTAAAATCACATTAGGACCTAAGGGCCGCAATGTTTTAATAAGCAAGACTTTCGGGTCACCGCTGATTACCAACGACGGCGTAACCATCGCAAGAGAAATTGAACTTGAGGACGGTACGGAAAACATGGGCGCACAGGTGGTTAAGGAAGTGGCTTCCAAGACTAACGATGTAGCAGGCGACGGAACTACTACTGCTACTCTCCTTGCACAGGTAATTGTAAGAGAAGGTTTCAAGAATGTGGCGGCAGGTGCCAACCCGATGGAACTTAAAAAAGGTATCCAGGGGGCAGTGGATGTAGCTGTAGAAGAAATTGCAAAGCTTGCACACAAGGTTGAAACCAAGGAATCCATTGCACAGGTTGCAGCAGTTTCTGCAGCAGACCCAAGAATCGGCGAACTCATTGCAGAGGCTATGGAAAAGGTTGGAAAGGACGGCGTTATCACCGTAGAAGAATCCAAGAGCATGGGAACTACTCTTGAGGTAGTGGAAGGTATGCAGTTTGACAGAGGATATCTTTCGGCATACATGGTTTCCGACACAGAAAAGATGGAAGCCACTATGGAAAACCCTCTTATCTTGATAACAGACAAAAAGATTTCCAACATTCAGGAATTAGTACCTATTTTAGAGCAGGTAATGCAGCAGGGCCGCAAGCTTCTGGTAATTGCAGAGGACGTGGAAGGTGAAGCACTGGCAACTTTAGTGCTCAATAAGCTGAGAGGTGTAATAGATGTTGTTGCAGTTAAGGCGCCGGGATATGGCGACAGAAGAAAAGAAATGCTTCAGGACATCGCAGTACTTACAGGAGGAACAGTAATCGCCAGCGACCTTGGATATGAGCTTAAGGAAGTTACAGTGGATATGCTGGGCAGTGCAGCAACAGTAAAGGTTAACAAGGAAAACACTGTTATCGTTGCAGGCGGCGGTGTGAAGGACGATGTTCAGGCAAGAATTGCAAGCATCAGAAAACAGATTGAAGATACTACCTCGGAATTCGATAAGGAAAAGCTTCAGGAAAGACTGGCTAAGCTTTCGGGCGGTGTTGCAGTAATCAAAGTCGGTGCAGCTACAGAAACCGAATTAAAGGAAAGAAAGCTCCGCATCGAAGATGCTCTCAATGCAACAAAGGCTGCAGTTGAGGAAGGTATCGTATCCGGCGGCGGTGTGGCTCTTGTTAATGTAATCCCTGCAGTGACAGCTTATGTTGACACTCTTGAAGGTGATGTAAAGACAGGCGCAGCTATTATCAAGAGAGCTTTGGAGGAACCTGTTCGTCAGATTGCAGAGAACGCAGGCCTTGAAGGAAGCGTAGTAGTTGCAGAGGTAAAGAAGAGCCCGGCGGGCACCGGCCTCAACGCAGCAACTGAAGAATACGTGGATATGATTAAAGCAGGTATTGTAGACCCTGCCAAGGTTACTCGTTCTGCACTTCAGAACGCAGCTTCCGCGTCAGCAATGCTTCTTACTACAGAGGCAGGCGTAGTTGATATCAAGGAACCTGCAGCACCGATGCCTGCAGGCGCACCGGGAATGGGTGGCATGGGAGGCATGATGTAAACCACAGCAATATAAAAACCCATATTATATAATGAAGAGAACGGCTCCAAGGAGCCGTTTTTCTTTGATATAGTAAAAAACCCTCTTGTTAGTTGATGCAAAAAAACTTATAATATAAGTATGTCAAACCACACAGAGGAAATTAAAGATGAAAGAGACAAACCGTAACAGCAAGCTTTCAATGAAAAATCAATATGTCAAGCAGGGGCTTATGTTTTTTACAGTGGGTGCAGCCCTAATACTGGCATACTATGTAGTGAACAATTTTTCTGTCATAGCCGGCGGTCTTGCCAGAATGAACGACATACTGATGCCTTTCTATATAGGTTTAGTTATGGCATATCTGCTTTGCCCCATATATAATGGAGTTACCAGACTCATTTACAGACTGAACAAGGGACGCTTCAAAAAGCCGATAAATGATCTGAGACTGGCAAGAGTAATAGCAACAATCATTTCACTTGCTGTGTTGGTGCTGGTGGTCGGCGGATGTATCATGATGATACTGCCGGATCTTTGGGAGAGTATAACGGGTCTTGTAATGGGACTGCCTGAAACCATGAGCCGCTTTATCCAGTGGCTGAGAAATAATCTCGAGTCCAATCCCGAAGCCATGACATTTCTGGAGGGCAAGATAGACGGCCTGACTGATACAGTACTCTTATGGGCCCAGGAAAAACTGGTTCCGGGTGCGGAGGCCATAATTAACAATGTTTCTGTAGGAGTAATCGGAACAGTAAGCACGGTGATTGATATTTTCGTTGCGCTGATAATCTGCGTCTATGTACTCAATAGCAAGGAAAAATTCATAGCTCAGACGAAAAAGCTGGTGCTGGCTGTATTTAAACCTGATATGGCAAAGGAATTATTCGAGCTGGGAACTTTGAGCAACGAAACTTTCGGTGGTTTTATCAACGGTAAAATCATAGACTCCATAATAATAGGCATAATATGTTTTGCGGCAATGAGCGCTATGGGACTGCCCCTCGCCATGCTCATAAGTGTTATCGTGGGGCTCACCAACATCATACCTTTTTTCGGACCGTTTATAGGGGCGGTGCCGTCAGCGGTTATCCTGCTCATAATCGAGCCTGTGTCGGCGCTTAAGTTTGTAATAATGGTGCTTATTCTGCAGCAGATAGACGGCAATATCATCGGACCGAAGATACTAGGCAAGACAACCAAGCTGGCAAGCTTCTGGGTTATGTTTGCAATCATCGTCAGCGGCGGTCTTTTCGGTTTTGTGGGAATGGTACTGGGAGTACCTGTTTTTGCAATAATATACACTTATATCAGCAGGGCTGTTAACAGGAAGCTTGAAAAAAGGGAAATAGAGACGGACACCTTGCATTATGAGGATTTCAGCAAATATGACATAAACAAGGAGGATCTTTTTGGAAAAGAAAGATTTAATAAAGAAGCTGAGGGAGCTTCTGTCGGGGATACAATATCACATACCTGAGTTTTTTTATGAGGGAGAGGCAGAAGGCTGCGAGCCTTTCGTCGCCAACCATCAGTTCACCATTACGGAAAATGCAGATATGTCTAAACACACCTCATTCCGGGCGGGGGGCAGCGCCCTTGCTCTGATTGAGGTTGAGAATATGAAGCAGCTCATGGAGGTGCTGCGCTTTGCAGATGAGGAACGCATTCCGCACCTGCTTCTGGGCAACGGCTCCAACACCCTGTTTCGGGACAGTGGATACGAAGGGCTGGTAATCAAGCTGGGATGCAGTTTCGGCCATATGTCCATTGAAAACGAGGACACAATAAACGGCAGATCTGTGAAAAAAAAATCTAAGGGAGAGAAGTTCATAGTCCACTGCGGAGCTTCAATGCTTCTGTCCACTGCAGCAGCCTTTATGCGGGACGAAGGGCTTACGGGTCTTGAGTTTGCAAGCGGTATACCGGGCAGCATTGGCGGGGCTGTGTTTATGAATGCGGGAGCCTACGGTGGTGAGATGAAGGACATAGTCAGAGGTGTACAGGCGGTTTCACCCGATGGCAGACGGACAAAGGTTTTCAGCCATGACGAGCTTGACTTCGGATATCGGCACAGTGCTCTGCAGGACAATGGCTGGATAGCAACGAAGGTCATGTTAGACATGACCGCAGGTGACAAGAGTGATATCGCAGCTGTGATGAAAGACCTCAATGCCAGAAGAAACGCCAAACAACCGGTGAATTATCCGTCGGCGGGGAGCACTTTCAAGAGACCTGAGGGATATTTTGCCGGAAAACTCATTGAAGATGCAGGTCTAAGGGGGCTTACAGTAGGAGGTGCCCAGGTTTCGACTCTTCATAGCGGCTTTATCATAAACAAAGAAGGCGCCACCGCCACAGACATACTGCAGCTTATTTCTCTGGTGCAGAATACCGTCTATGACAAATTTGGTGTTATGCTGGAACCGGAGGTGCGCATAATTGGATAGCAAAATCGCAAAATACAGAATGGTATACGACCATCACACACATACAATATATTCCCACGGTAAGGGAACCATAGAGGACAACGTGAAGGAAGCTATTGCAAAAGGACTGGAGTCTGTTGCAATTACCGACCACGGGCCGGGGCACCTGACTTACGGCATAGACAGAAAAAAACTGCCGCAGATGAGAGCGGAGATTGACTCTTTGCAGGCAAAATATCCTCAGATAAAAATTCTTTTGGGAGTGGAGGCCAACACCATGCGTACGGAGCCTTTCCTGGATGTTTCTCCGGAGGAAAGACCTTGCTACGATATCCTGCTGGCCGGCTACCACTTCGGCATTCTCCATGCAGGAATGGTGTCCAACTATCTGAATCGTCATATAGGACTTTTTGGAAATGATGCCTCCACCCTGAAGGTGAAGAATACGTCTATGATTCTTGATGCGCTCTATTACAATGAGGAGAAGGGTAATCACATTGATGTGCTGACACATCCGGGAGACAAAGGCCCTTTTGATATTGTCGATATTGCCAAGGCCTGTGCAGATACGGGCACGTTTATAGAAATAAACGATAAGCATAAGCATCTGACAGCGGATGAAATCAGAATGGCCTCTGCGTTTGATGTTAAATTCATAATCGGAAGTGATGCACATATTCCGTCGAAGGTAGGCTCTTTTAAAGGGCCTTTGGCCAGAGCTTTAGAAGCGGGACTTGACCCGGAGCGAATTGTAAACATAAAGGAAAAATAATGGAAGTAGTAATTATAACAGGACTTTCCGGCGCAGGTAAGACCAAGGCGGCGGACTGGTTCGAGGACAAGGGTTATTATTGTATAGACAACATGCCCCCGGCCCTCATAAAAAATTTCATAGATCTTTCACTGGCCGGTGCCAAAAATGTAAAAAAGGCAGCCTTTGTAATAGATGTACGAGGCGGCCGTTTTTTCGGCGACCTTAAGTACAGTATAGCCGCTCTGGAGGCGGACCGTAACGTTGATTTTAAAATTCTGTTTGTAGAGGCTTCAGACGAGGTGCTTATCAGAAGGTATAACGAGACTCGCAGGACACATCCCCTTTCTGTGGCGGCTATTACCAAGGAAGTCATCGAGGAAGAACGCAGGCAGTTAAGCGAGCTGAGAGCCTACGCCAACTATATAATAGATACCTCTACCCTTAAGGTGGCAGAGTTTAACTCGGAACTGGACAGGCTTTTTACAAGAGGAAGCATAGATAAGCCTTTTGTTCTCAATGTAATGTCTTTCGGATACAAGCACGGTGTGCCTCTTGAGACAGATTGGACTCTGGATGTGCGTTTTATTCCTAACCCATATTACGTGCCAAGCTTGAAGAAACTGACGGGTAATAACAAAAAAGTCTCACAGTATGTCCTTAAACATGATATTTCTAAAGAGTTTGTCAATCGTACCGCCGAAATTTTGGAAAGACTTATTCCGTATTATATTAAGGAAGGGAAGTACAGTCTGACTGTAGCTTTCGGATGTACCGGCGGACATCACCGCTCTGTCGCAGTGGCCAACGAGATTTATAGAATTTTTACCGAACAAGGACGCAGAGTTACCCTTGAACATCGGGACTTGTGATGATATAATAAATATGTATGTAGTAATTCGTGTTTAAATTTTCTGTTAATATTTTTTTAGAAAAAGGAGATAAACATGGAAAAATTAATTATCAGTGCATGTATTTGCGGTGCAGAAGTAACCAAAGAGCAGAATCCTAACGTGCCTTATACCGTAGAGGAAATCGTAAGAGAGGCTAAGTCGGCTTATGATGCAGGTGCAGCCTTAATTCACCTTCATGTAAGATGGGATGACGGTACACCTACTCAGGACAAGGGCAGATTCCAGGAATGTATTGACGCTATCAGAAAGGAATGCCCGGATGTAATCATCCAGCCTTCCACAGGCGGAGCAGTCGGCATGACTGACCTTGAAAGATTACAGTCAACAGAAGTTGTTCCTACACCGGAAATGGCCACATTAGATTGCGGTACATGCAACTTCGGCGGAGATGAAATTTTCGTAAATACTGACAATACAATTATCAATTTTGCTAAGATCATGCAGGAAAGAGGCATCAAGCCGGAATGCGAAGTATTCGATAAAGGAATGATCGACCTGGCAATGAAGACAGCCTACAAGAAGGGCTATTTGGTAAAGCCTATTCACTGGGATTTCGTTTTAGGCGTGCAGATGTCAGCTACAATCAGAGACCTGGTATACATGGTAGAATCCATTCCTGAAGGTTCAACATGGACTGCAACAGGCCTTGGCAAGAACGCATGGCACATCGCTGCAGCTACAATCTGCTTGGGCGGACACGTAAGAGTAGGATTTGAAGACAACCTTTACATGGAGAAGGGTGTTCTGGCAGAATCAAACGGCCAGATGGTAGAAAAGGTAGTTCAGCTTGCCAAGCTTCTTGGCAGAGAAGTTGCTACTCCTGCAGAAGCAAGAGAAATCCTCGGATTAGCACCTCTTAAATAGTTTTAACTACATATTAAAGGAACTAAACCGCCGCAGGCATATTTTGGCCTCCGGCGGTTTTTGGTGAGGCCGCTGTGATTTTTTTCTTGAAATCGGGAGCATAATAGCATATAATAGAAAAAATAATCAAGTTGAAAAATTTTCATATAGAGGAGAAAAGCAATGGCGTACTATTTCGATGAACCATCAAGAACATTTAACGAATACCTTCTCGTACCGGGATATTCCGACAAGGACTGCCGGGTAGAGCAGGTATCCCTCAAAACTCCAATCACAAAATTCAGAAAGGGTGAAGAACCCGCAATCACTATGAACATTCCATTGGTCTCCGCTGTAATGCAGGCAGTTTCCGACGACAAGATGGCTGTCGCACTGGCGAAGGAAGGTGGAATTTCTTTTATTTTCGGCTCTCAGACCATCGAAAATCAGGTGGCTATGGTAAGGAAAGTAAAGGCCTACAAAGCCGGCTTTGTTGTAAGCGATTCCAACCTGAGGCCTGACCAGACCCTTGCAGATGTAATCGAGCTTAAAGCACGAAAAGGCCACGGAACCATCGCCATCACCGAGGACGGCACATCGGAAGGCAAGATTCTGGGACTGGTTACAAGTCGCGACTATCGTGTGAGCAGAATGGATTCTGCCACTCCAATAAGAGATTTTATGACACCTTTTGACAAGCTGATTTACGGCAAGGCAGGCATTTCCTTAAGTGAAGCCAACGACATACTTTGGGACAACAAGCTTAACGCCCTGCCTATAATAGACGAAAACCAGAGGCTCACCCATTTCGTTTTCAGAAAGGACTACGATTCCCACAAGGATAACCCTAATGAAATACTGGACGAGCATAAGAGATATATTGTAGGCGCAGGCGTTAATACCCGTGACTACATGGAAAGAATTCCGGCACTGGTTGATGCCGGCGTGGATGTTATCTGCATAGACAGTTCCGAAGGATACAGCCAGTGGCAGAGCGACACTATCGCCTGGGTTCGTGAAAAGTACGGTGATGATGTTAAAATAGGGGCAGGCAATGTGGTTGACGGAGAAGGTTTCAGATTCCTTGCAGATGCAGGAGCTGACTTCGTCAAGATCGGTATCGGCGGCGGCTCAATCTGCATCACACGTGAGCAGAAAGGCATCGGCCGCGGACAGGCTACTGCTGTAATCGAGGTTGCAGCAGAGCGTGACAAGTATTTTAAGGAAACCGGCATTTATGTTCCTATCTGCTCCGACGGAGGCATTGTTTATGACCACCATATGACGCTGGCTCTTGCTATGGGCGCAGACTTTATTATGCTTGGCAGGTATTTTGCCCGTTTCGATGAATCTCCTACAAACAAGCTGAATATCAACGGAAGCTATGTCAAGGAGTACTGGGGCGAGGGTTCCAACCGAGCGAGAAACTGGCAGCGCTATGACCTTGGGGGAGATCCTCGTATGAAGTTCGAGGAAGGGGTTGACTCATACGTTCCTTATGCAGGCTCTCTTCACGACAACGTAAATCTGAGTTTGACCAAGGTTAAATCCACCATGTGCAACTGCGGAGCTCTTTCCATCAAGGAGCTGCAGCAGAAAGCCAAGCTTACCCTGGTTTCGGCAACCTCTATCGTGGAAGGCGGCGCACACGATGTTATCCTTAAAGATACTTCAAACAATGTAATAAAATAGGTGACTTAGTATGAGAGAAAATATCCTTGTTCTGGATTTCGGCGGCCAGTACAATCAGCTGATCGCCCGCCGCGTCCGGGAGTGCAATGTGTACTGCGAAGTTCATCCTTACACATTGCCCATAGACGATATAAAGAAAATGACTCCGTCGGGTATTATATTTACAGGCGGTCCTAATAGCGTGTACGGAGATGATTCACCCCAGGCCGACCCGGAAATCTTTAAGTTGGGAATACCTGTACTGGGCATTTGCTACGGCGCTCAGCTTTTGGCACATCAGTTGGGAGGAAAAGTTGCAACGGCTCCTGTCAGCGAGTACGGCAGAACTGACGTGACCATCGACGACAGAAGCAGCGTGCTTGCCGGCATAGGATTAGGCGGCGAAGAAGAGACCGGTTCTAAAGTTCCCGGCAATTCCCTGTTCTGGATGAGCCATACGGACTATATTGCAGACGCGCCTTCCGGATTCAAGGTGACGGCTCACACCCCCGTGTGTCCTGTAGCCGCTATGGAAAACACTGCTGCAGGCTTTTATGCCGTTCAGTTCCACCCGGAAGTGGTTCACTCTGTTGAGGGATTTAAGGTGCTTAAAAACTTTGTACTGGGAGTCTGCGGCTGCAAAGGCGACTGGAAAATGGACGACTTCGTGGAAAGGGCAATCAAAGATATCAGTGCAAAGGTTGGGGGCGGTAAGGTCCTCTGCGCCCTTTCCGGCGGTGTGGATTCTTCTGTTGCCGCTGTGCTTATGTCAAAGGCGGTAGGTAAGCAGCTTACCTGCGTTTTTGTGGACCACGGACTGCTCCGTAAGGATGAGGGAGACCAGGTGGAAGCTGTCTTCGGACCTGACGGACCTTATAATCTCAACTTTGTCCGCATCAACGCGCAGGAAAGATTCTATAAAAAATTAGCAGGCGTCACCGATCCTGAAGCCAAGCGCAAGATAATAGGTGAAGAATTTATACACGTCTTTGAAGAAGAAGCCAAAAAAATCGGAGCCGTTGATTTTCTTGTGCAGGGAACCATTTATCCTGACGTTATCGAGTCGGGATTAGGAAAATCGGCCGTCATAAAGTCACACCACAATGTAGGAGGCCTTCCGGATCACGTGGACTTCAAGGAAATCATTGAACCTCTCAGGATGCTCTTTAAGGACGAGGTTCGCCGTGCGGGACTTGAACTGGGTCTTCCTGAGCATCTGGTATATCGCCAGCCGTTCCCGGGACCGGGACTGGGCGTGCGGATTATAGGCGAGGTCACTGCTGAAAAGGTTAAAATTGTTCAGGAGGCAGATGCCATCTACCGTGAGGAAATTGCTGCGGCCATGGATACCGGTCTGATTCCCGGATACGGACATCCGGACACCCTTGCACAGTACTTTGCGGCCCTGACTAACATGCGTTCTGTAGGAGTTATGGGCGACTTCAGAACTTACGATTATGCAATCGCACTACGTGCCGTAAAGACCAGCGACTTCATGACCGCAGAGGCAGCACACCTTCCTTGGGAGCTTATAGATCGCGTAACTACCCGTATCGTAAACGAGGTGGATCATGTGAATCGCGTGTTCTACGACTGCACGGGGAAACCACCGGCAACAATTGAGTGGGAGTGAGTTTTTGAAACTCCGAACCCGTTGCGGCACAACGATTTTG
>CALZFA010000022.1 GCA_945644815.1 uncultured Clostridia bacterium | reverse complement strand
AAGCCGCTGCTGCGGCTGTTGTGGTTCTGGCTGTTATTTCGATTTATATGATGGCTGTGGGAAAGCTGCAGCCGTTTTAGAGGCTGCATTCTGTGATAGGGAAATCCGGAACAGAATCGATGCAGAACAAATAAATCCAATCTCTTTTACTCTTCAATCACTGCTGAGCGGCAGTCTGCGGAGAGAATATATTTTTCCACGGTGCCGCCCAGCTCTTTTTCTATCGATGCTTTGAGCTCATCCAGGGCGGCATCAAGCATGTCGTCCCTCTCGCCTGCTACTGTCTCAATACACATGAAGGCATTAACCGTATCCTCAGTAAGCATGGTTCTCACCGACTCACGCCAGTTGAAGCAGCGGCATATGGCTCCTCCGTCGTCTTTATATACTACCTCTCCCGGATAAGGCGGCTCACTCTTATCGCTGCCGTAGGTTATGAATTCTTCGCTGCCGTCAGCCACTGTCAGTCTGTTATCTCCCTGGAATTTGTCTATGTCCTCACCTCCTACAGGCACCCCGTACTTGAGTGAAATGCCGTTGTAGATATCCACAAGAGGATTGATGCATCCGATTTCTCCTCCTTTGGATACACGCTTCAGAAGTGCTTCGATGGAGCATCTGGCACCTTTTTTAGTCTTGAACTTATAGAATGCATCTCGCCAGGTTCTGATAATCGGGTTTTCTGTAAATTCCGGATTTGCGATATGTTTTGCGGCTTCCTTCTGAGCCTCCGCCAGATAGGCGGCATAGCGATTTTCCTCCTTAATATGGTTGTCTATCCCTCTGCAGACCAGAATTCCAATCTTTGCATCAGGAAAAATCTCAAGAAAATCCTTTTCTATTATGAATTTTTTCATCTGTTTGTCCTCCTTCTTTCGTCGTCATTAATTACAATATCATTTATTTATTAAGCAAAATAATTCCCAAAAGGCAGGCGGCAATGCCGGCAACCTTGGTGGCTGTGAGAACTTCCTTGTAAACAAGCACTCCCACTATGAGCAAGGCTATTGCCACGAATATTGCCTGAACTATGTTTCCTATGGAAACCTCCCAGCCTGCTTTATACATAAAAATAGCTCCCACTTCCAATCCTACTATGGCAAGACCCATTACAAAAGGTGCCCAGTTAATGCCCGCCATCTGCCGGGAAATGGTTCCTCCGTTTCCTATGGTTAAAAACAGGGCAATAGATATTACAGCCCCTACCAGATAGGTTACTGCCATACAGAAAAAGGCATCTACCTCTGCAGGCAAAGACTTGGCCGTTATATGATAAAACACGTTCGAAAGCACCAGCAGCCCTATGGGCCAATAGAAATTAAGCATCTGATTTTTCCTCCTTTTATGAAAAAACGCTGCGGTTCGCATCTTCTAAGGCCTAACGATACGAATCACAACGCACAAAGTCGTTCTTACCCGGCGGCAAGATAATATGCATTTTTCTTTTTTATAGCACAACCATGTATCCCTGTCAAGTATTCACAAAAATCCTTTGCCTGTTCCCTTGTTTATATAGTAAAATTCTGATAAGATATAGGCATAATATTATCAGGGAGGTGATATAATGATTATCAAGCCATCGGCTGCAATAAGGCAGGATTATAACGGAATCGCCAGCTTATGCAGAGAAAGCTGCGGCCCTGTCTTTTTAACAAAGAACGGCGAAGGTGATCTGGTGGTTATGGATATTGATACCTTTAACCGCCGTGAAAAAATGCTCCAGCTCAGAGAGGAACTCATAGCCGTAGAGGAAGATAGGCTGGCCGGCAGAGCAGGATGCTCAGTAGGCGAACTAGATGAATATCTATCAGCTATTTTGGCAGGTGACTGCCATGAGTAAGCATACGGAATATAATGTAATTGTATCAGACAGGGCTAAACGACTTATGGGAAAGCATGCGTTATTTTTGTCGCAGGTCAACCCCAATGCTGCTGCAGAATTAAAAACGAAACTTGTTGAAGCTGCCGCTTCTTTGGCTTCGATGCCGAAATGCTGTCCTTTCTTTAATGAAGTGTATATGCCTATTAACAAGTATCACAAGCTGATAGTTGAAAAGAATTACATTATTCTTTACCAGATTAAGGATTATACCGTGTATGTCGAATATATACTTGACTGTAGACAGGATTATCAGTGGCTTATCCGGTAGAAATATTTTTATCACAATAAAACTCAAGGCTGCACCATCACAAGTGCAGCCTGCTTTAATACCATAATATTATTCTTCCATGTCCTTATTCATACAACAGTTCTTGTACTTCTTGCCTGAACCGCATGGACAAGGGTCGTTTCTGCCCACCTTAGGCATTTCTCGTCTGAATGTCTCAGGTTTTCTCGCATCCTGAGGCTTAGGTGCCTGCTTCGGCATCTGTCCGCGTCCACTCTGAAGCTGTCCGCCCTGCCTTGCCTGAGCCCGAGCTTGTGTCTGAGCCTGTGCCGCTTCCGAAGCAGCAGTATCTTTGTACTCGTCCTTGCGGCCTTGTCCTCCCTTGATGACCGTCTTTCTCTCGGTGCTGGTGTTTATGGTCACATTGAAGCAGTATCTTACAGTCTCTTCCCGTATGCCTCCGATCATTTCCTCGAACATATCGAAGCCTTCGTTAGCATATGCTGCAGCCGGGTCCAGATGTCCAAGGGCGCGCAGGCCTATACCCTGTTTAAGGTCATCCATGGCATCGATGTGATCCATCCAGCGGTTGTCTACAACTCTAAGCATAATCATCTTTTCCACTTCCCTCATGCGGTCAGCGCCGATTTCGGCTTCTTTTTCGTCATAAAGTCTGTGGAATTCAGCCACGGCGTCAGCCTCCAGCTGCTCTGCCGTCAGATTGCCGATCTGCTCTCTGTCATAATGAAGTCCCCCAAACCTGTCAGTGATACGCTTAAGGTTCTTATTCATCATGTCAATATCCCATTCCTCGGCAAACTTGCTGTCTACAGTTACAGGAATCACTGTGTTTTTCACAAGGTCGTCCATCATGTCCAAAACGTAGCTCTTAACATCATCTCCAAAGAGAACCTTGCGGCGCTGGTCGTATATAACCTCTCTCTGCTTGTTCATGACATTGTCATACTGGAGTACGTATTTACGTATTTCAAAGTTACGCCCTTCCACCTTCTTCTGGGCGTTTTCTATGGTCTTGGAAAGCATTCCTGCGGCAATAGGCTCATCCTCCATGCCGAATCTGTCCATAACCGCCTGAATTCTGTCACCTCCGAAAAGTCTCATCAGGTCATCTTCAAGGGAAATAAAGAACTGGGTCTGACCCGGGTCTCCCTGACGACCGGAACGACCTCTCAGCTGGTTGTCAATTCGCCTTGACTCATGTCTTTCGGTACCGATTATACAAAGTCCTCCCAGCTCTCTGACCTGCTGCTGTTCATCTGCCCTTTCCGCCTTATACTTGGCATGGAGACGGTTAAATTCTCCTCTGGCCTTAAGCATTCTCGGGTCGTTTGATGACACGAAACTGGTAGCAAAGGAAATCTCCTCGTCAGTGTACTCAAGCTGTTTCATCTCACGCTTTGCCTCGAATTCCGGATTTCCGCCCAGGATAATGTCGGTACCTCGACCGGCCATGTTGGTGGCTATGGTCACAGCCCCAAGCCTGCCTGCTTCTGCGACGATTTCTGCTTCCTTCTCATGCTGCTTGGCATTAAGAACATTATGCCTGATACCGCGCTTCTTTAAAAGATTGCTGAGTCTCTCTGAATTTTCTATGGAAATGGTACCTACCAGCACCGGCTGTCCCGTGGCGTGTGCCTCGGCGATTCTGTCTGCGATGGCCTTGAACTTATACTCCTCCTTTGCATAAATTGCATCGTCAAGATCCTCTCTGATTACAGGCTTATTGGTTGGAATCACCACAACATCCATGTTGTAGATGTCGCGGAATTCCTCTTCTTCTGTTTTGGCGGTACCGGTCATACCGGCAAGCTTCTTATACATCCTGAAATAGTTCTGAAGAGTGATGGTTGCCAGAGTCTTTGACTCGGATCTTACCAGAACGCCTTCCTTGGCCTCAATAGCCTGATGAAGACCGTTGCTGTATCTTCTTCCGAACATGAGACGGCCTGTAAATTCGTCTACGATTACAATTTCTCCGTCCTTTACAATATAGTCCACATCACGTTTCATAATGGCTCTGGCTTTAAGGGCCTCCACAACATGATGATTGATTTCCATGTTTTCCGGGTCTCCGAAGTTTTCAATATTGAAGAACTTTTCGGCCCTGTCAACTCCGTGATCCGTAAGTCCTACTCTCTTTTCCTTCTCTTCGATGGTATAATCCTCACCCGGCTTCAGAGTCTTTACAAACCTGTCCGCAATCTGGTAAAGATCGGTCGAATCGTCTCCCTGACCGGAGATGATCAGCGGAGTCCTGGCTTCGTCGATGAGAATGGAGTCCACCTCGTCGATGATGGCATAGTTCAGCTCTCTCTGGGTAAGCTGGCGCTGATAGATTACCATATTGTCTCTCAGATAGTCAAAGCCAAACTCATTGTTGGTTCCGTAGGTGATATCTGCCTGATATGCTGCCTTTCTGGTCTTGTCCGGAATTCCGTGGATAACACATCCAACAGTAAGCCCCAGGAAAGTATATATCTTTCCCATCCATTCGGCATCTCGCTTGGCCAGGTAGTCATTGACTGTTACTATATGGACCCCTTTGCCCTCAAGAGCATTAAGGTATGCCGGAAGTGTTGCAACCAAAGTTTTACCCTCACCTGTCTTCATTTCGGAAATTCGGCCCTGGTGAAGGGCAATGCCTCCGATAACCTGCACCTTGAAGTGCTTCATCCCAACGCTTCTTGCTGCCGCTTCTCTGCACACAGCAAAGGCCTCCACCAGTATATCATCAAGGGTCTCGCCCGCTGCCAGTCTTTCCTTAAACTCGCCGGTCTTACCCTTAAGCTCCTCGTCAGACAGCGCTGCCATTTCGGCATCCAGTTCCATAACCTGATCTGCTGTCTTTTCAATCTTTTTCACTTCTCTGGTATTGATATCGCCAAAGACTTTTTCCATAAAACCCATTCTCTCTTGTCCCCTTCCTCTTTTCTATTCCTCTTCTTCTGTTTCGGTTACTGTCATATTGATTTCCAGCGACTTTCTTTCGTCTGCTTTGGTTACGGTCACATCGAAACGTTTATAGTCTGCCTCGTAGATAAAATGGTCTCCCACGCTGGGCAGCTTATCCAGCTGGAGTACAACCCAGCCGTTAACCGTGGTCGCATCTATTTCCTCTTCCACATCGAAATAGTCAAACATCTTGTCTATATTGGTGCCGCAAAGCACCCTGTAGCTGCCGTCCTGCTGCTGAACTATATCCTGCAGGGCCGCCGCATCGTGCTCGTCATATATTTCTCCCACCAACTCTTCTATGATGTCCTCCATGGTCACAAGGCCGGCAGTACCGCCGTACTCGTCAACGATAATGGCTATGTGGGTCTTTACCGTCTGAAGTCTCTTAAGGAGCTGTGCAATTTTCATGGAGCCGGCCACAAAAATTACCGGTTTTACATATTCGGAAACCGGAGTATCTGTCCCTCGTATATAGTTGTGGAAATCCTTCTGATTAAGCACTCCTATTATGTTATCCATATCGTCCTCATATACAGGCAGTCTGGAAAATCCTGTGCTCAGGAAAAGGCGTGCAATTTCGTCCTGTGTCTCATCGATTTCGATGGCCTTGATATCCACCCTCGGTGTGAGCACATCCCATGCCTCCAGGTCATTGAACTCAATGGCATTCTGAATCAGCTCGCTCTGATCTGTATCTATGCCGCCCTCCGTTTCGGCTTCTTCTACGATAGTCAGCAGTTCGTCCTCTGTGATAGGGTTGACCCCATCCGCATTAAAGAGCTTGGCCAGCAGCTTTTTCCAGCAGCCAAAAATCCAGTTTACGGGTGCCATAACCACCATAAAGAATTTAAGAAACGGTGCGCTGAACATGGCGAACTTCTCCGGATTTTCTTTGGCAAGGCTTTTAGGCGATATTTCACCGAAAATAAGTACGATTACCGTAATTACCGCCGTTGCAATGGTTGCTCCGTATACAGGATAAAGCTCTATAAACAGTACCGTCGCTATAGATGACATGGCGATATTTACTATATTATTTCCAACCAGAATAGTGGAAAGCATGCTGTCAAACTTTTCTGACAAGTCTAACACCTCTCTGGCTTTTTTGTTTCCGTCATTAGCTAAATTTTTGATACGGATTCTGTTCACCGAGGTGAAGGCGGTTTCCGTAGCAGAAAAGTATGCCGAAAAGATAATCAGAACGGCAATACCTATTATTTTATCCATTAAATATCCTCCATTTAAGAAAAATACAATTAAACTTAAGTAACAGCAGAAACATTATACCATTTATATGTTGGAAATAAAAGTGAAAAGACTGTGAAGACAAGAGTTTTAGCAGTTTATTTCATGCTGTCACCCCGTCGAAAAAAGTCGGTTGACAACTTTTTATGTAGACGTTATACTTATTTTAACATAATTATGCGAAAGGAGCCGTAAAATGTCGACAAAACTTACCATCCTTCAGGTTCTCAGCGAAAACAGCGGTCGCTATGTTTCCGGTCAGGAGCTTGCAGACATTCTGGGCATTTCGAGAAATTCGGTATGGAAGGCCGCCAACAAACTGAAGAAGCAGGGATATAATATAGAAAGTATGTCAGGCACAGGTTATCGCCTTATCAATTCCGGCGATATTCTCAGTGAGGACTATCTTCGTGAAAACATATCTCACCCTTGCCGTATTCAGGTTCTGGAAAAAGTGGATTCCACCAACAACGTCGCCAAGACTCTGTCAGACTGCAGTACACCTCGCATTATCATATCCAACGAACAGACGGGAGGCCGCGGCAGATTGGGAAGAGGCTTCTATTCTCCGGCCGGTACGGGGCTTTATATGACTATAACTTTTAAACCTTCTTTCGGTCTTGACCGTGCCATGCTCACCACTGCTTCCGCAGCTGTAGCTGTCTGCCGTGCCATAGAAAAGGTTTCAGGTCTTCGACCTAACATCAAATGGGTAAACGACATTTATCTCGGCGGGAAAAAGCTATGCGGCATTCTCACTGAAGCAGAGTCGAACTTTGAAACCGGCACCATAGAAAAAATTATAGTGGGTGTGGGTGTAAACTGCTTTCCGGCTTCTGTACCGGAGGAACTGACAGATATAATGGCTTTTATGGAAAATCCTCCAAGAGAGTTTTCAAGAAATCAGCTGGCAGTCGCAATTGCCAATGAGTTTTTTAGTACCATAGATCACTTTGATAAGCCGGCTATGCTGAGAGACTACAAGTCCCGCTCCTTTATTTTAGGACAGCAGATAAGGATATTTAATCCGGCCGTTGCCCGTTCCATGGGCCTTTCGCCACAGAAAGAAAAAGAGGGCATCAAAGCCCGGGCTATAGATATTGATGAAAACGGAGGTCTGGTGGTGGAATTTCTGGAAGGCAGACGCTCCCGCCAAATGGAGACTCTGACTACAGGCGAAATCACCATAAGAAAGATAGATGACTAATACAAAAACAGATTTAAGATACTTCATTCTCGCGGCTCTTTTTGCCGCCGTCACTGCTGTATGCTCATGGATAAGCGTTCCCTTGCCTTTTACTCCTGTGCCCGTTAATCTTGCCACCCTGGCCGTGTTCATGGCAGGGGGGCTTCTGGGTCATAAATACGGACTGCTGGCAGAGTGTGTCTATGTATTGTGCGGAGGCTTCGGGCTTCCTGTCTTCGCCGGCTTCAGAGGAGGTCCCTCTGTTTTAGCAGGCCCTACAGGCGGATTCATAGCCGGATACCTTGTATGCGCCCTGATAGCCGGATTGCTTATTGAGCGAATATACAATGCAGAGCTGACTCATACCCTGCGTATGGTCTATACCTGTCTCAGCCTTGCTGCAGGTCTGTTATGCTGCTACGCACTCGGAATGATATGGTTTATGCACCTTACAGGCTCCGGGCTTTTAGAAGGTCTGCTGGGCTGCGTTATTCCGTTTCTGCCGGGCGACGCACTTAAAATTGCGCTGGCCACGGTGCTTATTGACAGGCTGCGCAGAACGGGGGTCATAGCTGGCTGATATCATTCACTTAATGATTTGCGGCTGCTTGGCCGCTTTTTTATTTAATACTTCCTACGCCGATTTTCATAATAATCTTTCTGACCCAAGGGGTGTACATAAACCACCTCTTCAAAGTTTTAATCATCAACTTCATTCGAAGCCCATAGGTCTTTTTTCTATAGGTTCGGGCTATTTTCTCTGAGTCCTCTGCAGAAAGAAAGGCTTCGGCCAGAGCCGTTCCGCTCCTCAGCGCACTGCTGATACCTTCAAAGGAGCTGGGGCTTATAAATCCGGCGGCCTCTCCTATGAGAAAAACGCCTTCTCTGCCCGTCACAAAATCCTTCATCTTCCTTGGTCTGTCTGCAAGGCAGGCCTCCGTTTTTACCGGGTTATGCAAATCCAGACCTGTAAACTCCTGCAGTCTTTTCTTTTGCTCTTCAAAGGCCTTTCTGCAATGCTTCGGTGTAAAACAACCGCCGTATATTATATATTCGTCCTTATGTATTATCCATGAGCAGCTTTCACTTGTTTTGGCATCAAATATACATGAATAGAATGGAGGACCTTCTTTCTTAAATTCAAACCACTGCTGGATGGAAACATACTGCATGATTTTATTTGCCGGGAAAAAGGTTCTTCGCACCATTGAAGCGGCTCCGTCAGCACCTATAATGTATTTGCTCTTTACCTCTTCGATGCCCTCATTGGTTCGTACTTTCAATCGGAACAGTCCGTCTTTTCTCTCGATTCCGGTACATCTGCCCGAAACCACAGAAACTCCTTCAGGCATATTCTGAAAAAGTAATTTATCAAAAGCCCATCTGTCCATATTCAGGTAGCATCTCTGATAATATCTTATCTGTCCGGTGCACAGATCCATGGTTTCCACCGCAAAAATTTGCGGGTCAGCCAAAACCTCTCTCGGAAGGACAAAATCAGATCCAGCTAAAATTTTCTGTGCGTCCGGTGCCAAAAGACCTCCGCATGGTTTTTTGTTCTTTTCTGTCTGACCGTCTATTACCAGAACGTTTATGCCTCCCAGTGCTGCCCTTCTGGCAAACGCAGCAGATGCCGGACCTGCGCCTATTACTATTACATCCCATATCATAATCCTAACTCTCCCTGTCTGTTTCCTCTTATTCAGCCTCTCCTTCAACATACCCCGGTAAAGACTTTTCTTTTGTTGCATAAAAAATGGCAAGTCAAAACTTCTGCATAATAAGCTGTAAGAGCGCCCACAGGCGCTCTTAATTTCACTGAATGTGTGTGCTTATCACTATTTAATCGTCCCGTCCGCATTGAATACAGGGAGCTTTTCCAGACAGATTATGTCATCTCTGTCGGCTGCATCGCCTTCAGCAAGTACTGCCATTCTGCCTACAATGTTTCCTCCTGCCTTATTTACAAGCGTCTCGATAGATTTGAGCGATTCCCCCGTGCTTATTACATCGTCTACAATGAGAACCCTCCTGCCTTTCATCAGGTCAATTTCCTTCTGGCCTATGCACAGAGTCTGAGTGTGAGCCGTAGTTATAGAATCGACCTCGGTTGTAATAATATTATCCATATAAACCTTGGGACCCTTCCTTGCTACCACATAGTCATTTACGCCCGCCTGGCGGGCCATTTCGTAAAGCAGGGGTATCCCCTTGGACTCCGCTGTAATCATTATATCAAATTCAGGCGCTTTTTTTAGAAGCTCCGTAGCGCACGCCTTTGTAATCTCCACATCACTGAACATAATAAATGCGCCGATATATAAATTATCTGCCACCTTGCACAAAGGCAGCTGTCTCTTTAATCCTGCTATGGTCATTTCGTAAAACATAAAGCTACTTCCTTTCTGAATTGGATTTATCCCATACACGCTTATTATACCTTTACGGGCTGACCGTTTCAAGATATAAATTATTTTTCTTCAATGTTTGCGTTATTCCCGGGCAGCTTCACAATTATCCTGCTGCCACTTTGCTCGTTATCCCGCTGCCAACTTGCTCCCAGTGGGGATGCGGACACCGACGCCTCTTCTTAATGCTGGTTGTCCGTGCGTTTTCCCAAAAATGCGGACAAAGCTTGCTGAAAAGCGGACAAACGGCACGCGCTTACATTTTTTGTAATAAAACAGGTCGCTTTTGGGTCTTCGAAAACAAAAAAGCGGACAAGTCACCGGTATATACAGCTCACTTGTCCGTTTCATTATATATAATACATGCACCTACCATGCTTATACAATAGCTCCACCGCAACATTTGACATAGAGCCAAAAAATACCCTCCGAGGCCGGCGAAAATGCTGCGGTCCCGAAGGGTCGTAAAAGCAATCTAATCGATCACGTCCGTTGTTGCGCCTGTTGTCGCGCCTGTTACATAGTGATGAAGATGAACTTCAGGCAGAATAACAGTCCGATAACTGCTACCATGATATCCTTCTTCTCAAACTTACCGGTGCACAGAGTGATTACTGTGTAAGCGATTGAGCCGATACCGATACCGTTTGCGATAGAATATGTAAGCGGCATCATAATAAGAGTGAGGAAAGCAGGAGCTGCCGATCTCATGTCGCTCATGTCTACCTGCTTGAAGTTACCCAGCATGAGAACTCCTACGTAAATAAGTGCAGGCGCTGTAGCACATCCAGGCACGATGCTTGCCAGAGGGCTTAAGAATAAACATACAAGGAAGCAGATTGATACAACAAGGCTGGTTAAACCTGTTCTGCCGCCGGCTGCGATACCGGAAGCTGATTCAACGAAAGTGGTACATGTTGAAGTACCAAGAACTGCACCTGCAACAGTTGCGATTGAGTCGCAAGCCATGCACTTGTTCAGGTCTTCCGGATCTCCGTTTTCATCAAGCATATCAGCCTGTGAAGCTGTTCCGTATAAGGTTCCGATAGTATCAAACATATCAACAAGACAGAAGGTAATTATATACATAATCAAACTGAATAATCCGCCAACAAACTCAGGGCTGAAAGCATGCTTCCATGATGAAGCCTGGAACACACCTGATATACCTACTGCAGCGAAGTCCTTAAATGACTGTCCGATCTGTGCAACGTCAAATGAAGGAGCTGTACCTGTAACTATATAATAAAGGACAGTTGTAACGATAATTCCAATAAGAACATTTCCCTGAACATTTAACTTCTGGAGGATTACAATTAATGCAAATCCCAGAAGTGCCAGCAGAGCAGGAGCAACAGAAACAAGTCCGCCTTCTCCGTTGATTGCACCGTGAATATCTACAAACTGAGTCAATGTGTACTGGTTAGCCTGAATGATTCCTACATTCTGGAACCCGATAAATGCGATAAATAAACCGATACCTGCCGGAATAGCCTTCTTGAGGCACTCAGGCATAGCTTTAGCTATGTACTCTCTTGCACCTGTAAGGGATAACACCATAAAGATGAGACCTGAAATCAGGATTACTACAAGACCTGCCTGGTAGCCCTGTACACAGTCGCCGCCGGAGATAACCTGAGGCAGGATAAAGCTTACGAAGAAGAAAGAGTTAAGACCCATTCCGCAAGCCTGTGCAAAAGGTTTCCTTGCATATAATGCCATAAGTAAAGTACCGATTGTAGCTGCCAGAATTGAAGCTACATAAACCGCGTTCCAGATTTCGCCAAGTCCTTCGGTAAAGCCGGTAACCTGATTAGGGTTAACGAATACGATGTAAGCCATAGCGAAGAATGTAGTAAGACCTGCGATAATCTCAGTTCTTACAGTGGAACCATGCTGTGAGATTTTGAAAAACTTGTCCATGTTCCTGCAAATTCCTTTCCTTATCAAAAAAAATAAAAATGAGACTCAAAAAAAATAAGTCTACTCTACATTTATACCACTGTAGAGTAGACATTTCAAGGGGTTATTTCAAATTTTTAAAAAATTTTTTTCCGCGTTATCGCGGTAAAGTCCTACTGAGGCTCCTCACAGGTTTTCATAGCCTCCAAAGTCTGATTCAGAAGCTCATCAAGGTCCCATCCCAGCATTTCTGCTCCTTCGACTATAACCTCTCTGTCACATCCTGCAGCAAATCTCTTGTCCTTGAATTTCTTCTTAAGAGATTTGAGCTCCATGTCCTGGACACTCTTTGAAGGTCTCATAAGCGCTGCGGCACCAATCAGGCCGGTAAGCTCGTCACAGGCAAAGAGAACCTTTTCCATCTCATGCTCGGGCTTAACATCTACGCAAAGCCCGTAACCGTGAGATACTACGGCATGAATCATGTCCTCGTCAACACCGGCTTCACGAAGAAGTTCCGGCGCCTTCCTGCAGTGCTCCTCGGGCCACATCTCGAAGTCAATGTCATGGAGAAGACCTACAATACCCCAGAATTCAATCTCATGGGCATAGCCAAGCTTCTCGGCAAAATATCTCATGGTTCCTTCCACCATTCTGCCGTGGTGGAGATGAAACTCTTCTTTGTTATATTTTTTAAGCAGTTCATATGCTTCGTCTCTGGTTATCATTTTAAAGCCTCCTCTTTTTTCTCAGGCAGATTGGATATGATTACAGCTGCAAAGATTACAACACAGCCCATCAGTTCTCTTGGTGACATGCTTTCGTGAAGAAGCACCGCTCCGGAAATCACAGCAAATACCGATTCCAGGCACAGGATCAGAGACGCCGCTGTCGGGTCCGCATCGGCCTGAGCTACAACCTGCAAAGTGTATGCTACACCACAGGATAGCACACCCGCATAAAGTATAGGGAGCCAGCAATCCAGAATATTTCCTATATCAGGAGTTTCAAAAATAAACATGCATATAATTCCCAGCGCTCCTGAAACCAGGAACTGCACACAGGAGATTCTTACGCCGTCGGCCTTCGGTGAAAAGTAATCAATAACCATAATATGTACGGCGAATGCAACTGCACAAAGCAGTACCAGCATATCGCCGAACTGCAGGCTGAAAGAAGCATCCGTCATGCAAAGCAGATAAAGTCCTGCCGCGCCTAAGACTACACATAGCCACATGATCGGCCTTACCTTTTTTCTTAAGATCAGGCTGATAATTGGTACGAATACCACATAAAGAGTTGTTATAAAGCCGGCCTTTCCTGCTGTAGTATAGCTTACACCGAACTGCTGCAGACTGGAAGCCACAAACAGAGCGATACCGCAGCACACTCCTCCTATGATGGCTGTTTTATCCCTGTCAAAATCAAATATCTTTTCCTTCTCTTCCCTTTGCTTGTTGCTTTTGTTTGCAAAGAAAATTATTACAGGAATGAGAACAAGTCCTCCGATAAAAGTACGTATACCATTGTAGGTGAATGGCTCGATATAGTCCATTCCGCTCTTTTGAGCCACAAATGCAGAGCCCCAGATAAAGGCTGTAAGCAGCAATAAAATGTTACTTTTCATTTTTTTACTCATTTTCTTTTTTCCTCTTCCTCTTTATACTAAGCCTTGACTTTATCTTACCAAAAAAGATATTTTTTTGCAATATGGAGATGCTTTAAGTCTGAAAATATGATAAAATATAAAGGTAGTTTTTTGGGGGGAAGCTTGAAATGAACACAAGACTGAAAGAAATTATAAATACAATAGAAAGCAGCGGCAGGCTTGACCGGTCCGCGGTAAAGGAAGCTCAGGCACGCCAAGAGGTTTTAGCCAAGCCTACAGGCGCTCTGGGCACTCTGGAGGATATCTCGGTACAGCTTGCCGGTATTACCGGGAAGGTAAAGAACTCCATGAAAAAGCAGGCCGTGGTCATAATGAGCGCCGATAACGGCGTAGTGGAAGAAGGCGTGGCCTCTGCACCACAGTCGGTTACACTTTCTCAGACAATCAATTTTACGCGGCACTACACCGGCGTAAGCTCTATGGCTGAATATTTCGGAATTGATCTTTTGGTAGTGGATGTAGGGGTTAAAATGAAAATCCCTGAAGCTCTATACGTTGACGGCATGACAGACTCCGCAGCAGGAGCTCTGCGTCTCACCGATAAAATTGTAAACCGACGAATAGCCGACGGGACCCGCAACCTGGCCAAGGGACCTGCCATGACCGCTGATGAGGCGGCGCGTGCTTTGATGACGGGTGTTGAAGCAGCAAAAGCCGTAAAAGACTGCGGATATGATATTTTCGGCATCGGCGAAATGGGTATAGGCAACACAACTACAAGCGCCTGCGTTCTGGCTGCTCTCTGCGGCAAAAAAGGCGAGGATGTTGTCGGCCGCGGCGGCGGACTTAACGACGAAGGACTGGCAAAGAAAATCGGTATAGTGGACGAAGCCATAAAGAATCTTGACCCTGCTGATGTCACAGATGTGCTGGCAAAGGTCGGCGGCTTTGATATATGTGCTATGACGGGGGCATTTCTGGGTGCGGCATATTACAGAATCCCTGTTGTAATCGACGGATATATTTCGGCAGTGGCAGCCCTGGCGGCCGCAAGGCTGGCTCCAAATGCGGTGAACTTCATGTTCGGCTCCCATCAGTCAAAAGAAAAGGGCTATGTCATCGCAATGGAGGCTCTGGGTATAAAGCCTTACTTTAACTTAGGCATGAGACTGGGTGAAGGAAGCGGCTGTCCTATCAGCTTCAAGATTATTGAAACAGCCTGCGCGGCCATGAACGGTATGGCCACCTTTGCAGAAGGCGCCATCGATGCCGACTATCTCGAGGAAGGCAAGAAAGGAAACTTCTTCTGATGAACATATTTATCAGCGGCGGCTGTAAAAACGGAAAATCCTATCATGCTCAGGAGCTGGCCCGGGATATGGCCCGTGAAAATTCTCTGCCTCTTTACTATCTGGCCACCATGATACCGACAGATGAGGAAGACAGAGCGCGCATCAGAAGGCATCTTTCCGAGAGGGACGGTTGGGGCTTTGAGACCATTGAACAAGGGCGAAACATCTGTGAGGTCCTTACGGGTTCTACCCTATCCGGTGAGAAGGTCTCTCCCGAAGGCGTTTTTCTCCTCGACAGTGTGACTGCGCTCCTATCCAATGAAATGTTTCTGCCTGACGGCTTCATGGACGAAAGCGCCGGGGAAAGGCTGGCTGCAGAGCTTGCAGACTTTGCAGCGAAAACGGGAAACACTGTTTTTGTCTCGGACTATATATACTCTGACGCACGGACCTTTGACAGATACACGGAAAGCTACCGCCGGGCACTGGCACTTATCGACAGAACCCTGGCTGCATTATGTGACCGGGTCATAGAAGTTTCCTACGGCTTCAAGTATCTGTATAAATAAATGTATAAACGGTATATTAAAGGAGTTATCTGAAGTGAAATATTTAATCGGTTTTTTAATGACCTGGGGCAATTTCTGCTCCCTGCCCTGTCCGGTAAAACGCTGGGACAGCCGCTGCAAAAGCCTCATGCTGGGATTTCTGCCAACAATCGGGCTTGTAATTGGTGTTCTCTGGGCTGCAATTTACACAGGCCTGGTATATTTGGGCTTTCCTTTTCTGGTAGTCTCTTTTATACTGACCTTCCTGCCCTTTGCACTCTGCGGCTTCATGCACATGGACGGCTTTATGGACTGCAGCGATGCAATAATGTCAAGAAAACCTCTTGAAGACAGGCAGCGCATTCTCAAGGACACCCACACGGGAGCTTTTGCCGTAATCAGTGCAATTTTTATGATTCTGGGCTGCTTTGCTTTTATTTCCACTGCCGCCGGCATGGGTATAGATTTGGTAAATCTGGTAATAATCACAACTCTAAGCAGATCCGTTTCAGGTCTTGAAGTCCTGCTCGGCAGGCCTTTGGGCACCAGCCAGTATGTGGAACTGGAGGCAGTTGAGAAAGAGACCACAGTCGCAACAAAAAAACAAGGAGTCGTTTTGCTTGTGGTGCAGGTGATAATATACACCGCTCTGGCCTTTTGGGCAAGTCCGCACTATGCCGCCACAGCCCTCGTTTACGGAGCTGTGGTTCTCGGAACTTTTATTTCTGTTACTTATGCCAGGAAGCAGCTTGGTGGAATGAGCGGAGATATAGCCGGCTACGGAATAGTATGGGGAGAATTTTTCGGCATGGCTATGCTGATACTCTGTTAGAGGAGGTCTTATGGTTTTAATTTTCGGAGGTGCCTATCAAGGCAAACTTGAATATACATTGGATAATTTCGGTCTGTCGGAAGGAGACGTGTACCGCTGCGGGGAAAATACCGAACTTGATCTTTCCTTCAAGGTTCTCTACGGGCTGGAAAACTTCGTAATGGGGTGTGTGAAGGCCGGCATTGAAGCCGGAGAACTTCTCAGTGAATACGGCGACAGTCTTACGGATAAAATAATTATTGTCACGGACATTTCTCAGGGAATCGTTCCTATGGATCCCAAGGAGCGAAGCTGGCGTGAGATGACGGGGAGGACCATGGTCTATCTCGGCCGGCGTGCCGACAGAGTCATCAGAGTTTTCTGCGGTCTGGGCAGGGAAATAAAAGGTTGAGGAGAAACTTAATGAAGTCATATATACATTTTATAAGGCACGGAATTACGGAAGGAATTGTAAGCAAATGGTACTACGGCAGTGCGGACCTTCCTCTCATCGAAGAGGGCTATGAAGCTCTCAGACATTTCAAGGATGAAGGAATTTACCCGTCTTTAGGTGATGCAGACTGCTATACCTCAGGTATGCTGAGGGCCAATCAGACCCTTAAAGCCATCTACGGAGATGTGCCCTTTAAAGTTATCCCTCTCCTTCGGGAAATTAATTTCGGAAACTGGGAGTGCAAAACCTTCGAAGAGCTTCAGTCAGAGCCGGAATATGAAGAATGGATTAATAATAAAGAAGGCAGCTTTCATTATCCCGGAGGCGGCGATTCGGTTCAGACCTTCTACAAGAGAATAAGGATGGGGTTAAAAGAGCTATGCGGCTACCACAGGCTTAAGGAGCTTTCACACCGTCACAGCGGCCTGGACGCTGTTTCTGTGGTGGTCTGTCATGGCGGTACTATAGCTGCAGCCATGGAACACTGGTTTCCCGGAGAAAGAGAAAACTTCTGGCAGTGGATACCGGCCACAGGCAGAGGTTTCACAGTAGAGTTCAAGGAAAATGCGCCTTTCTCATATAAAGCAATTTAGCGCGGCATCTCCGCGCTAAAATTCTTTTTTGCTGTATACTTTTATGCTTATAAAACAAGATGCCCATCCTATCAGAATGAATCCGACTGCCACAGCTGCATACAACAATTTAATCCCCATATCTGTCATTACTATTCCCCCCAGGTTGACCTTATCTGCCAGCAGATATACTGCTATAGTCGGCAGCGCTATGACCGCCATCATGATAAAACGTGCCCTTTCTGCACCGAATCTGAACATAATCGGGATAATTATAAACCCGAACACCATGCTTATTCCAAAGGAAACAACGGCGCATACAGCCAGTTCTCCAATGCTCAGTTTCTGCTCTGCAAACATATTGACAACGATGGAAATTACAAACCCCAGAAATGTTCCGGTGAAGCAGTAGATTACATGGACCGCATATTTAGCCAGAACGCTTTCTTTTCTGTCCACCGGCAAAGCTGCAGCAAAGCCGTGCCATCCGCACCTCTCATCCAGCGCAAAGGTTGAAACAATCATGGTGGCACACATTATTGCCGTGGCTGCTGCCACTCCTTCTGCCCCCAGAGAAAAGCCAAAACACCCACACACTATAACCATGGAAAAAAACGTATTGCGATAAAAACCGCCCATTGCGTATAAATCTTTTAAAATCAGTCCCTTCATTATTTATGCCCCCTTACATACTCCGTCATTATCTCGTCTATATTACCTATCCCGGCCAGTTCCTGGCGACTCTTTGTAAAAATCACTTTTCCCTTGTGGATGAAGGTTATATCATCTGCAATTTTTTCCAGATCGCTGGTAATGTGAGATGATAACAGAATGGCTCCTTCACCGTCTGATGTGAAAGCCTTGAATTCATCCAGAATCTCTTCTCTGGCAACCGGGTCCAGACCGCTGGTCGGCTCATCGAGGATGAGGATCTTCGCCTGGTGGCTGAGGGCAGTGGCAAGTGCCAGTTTTATTCTCATCCCTTTTGAAAAATCTTTTATTTTTTTATTCATAACCACATTCATTCGGCCAAGGCTATCCTTAAACCTCTTCTCGTCCCAGTTTTTATATATACCTCCGCAGACTTTCCCCACCTGAGCAGGAGTCATAGTCTCATAAAAATTCACTTCACCCAGTACTACCCCGATATCGTTCTTATTTCCCGATAAACCTCCGGAAAGCTCTTTTCCGAAAAACCGGACCGAACCTCCATCGGCCTTGATTATTCCCAGCATGGCCTTCATAGCAGTGGTCTTTCCGGCACCGTTTTCACCGACAAGCCCCATAATCTTTCCTCTTTCGATGGTCAAATCCATACCCTCTAAGACAAAGTCTGTGTATTCTTTTCTCAGCCCTTTAATCTCAAGAGCCGGTGCATTCGTTGCATATTTCATTTCCATTTTATTTCCCCTTCTCTCACGGCAGATCGGGCACCGCCGGACTGCCTAATATTTTTTGCTTAGAATAAGATAGCACACCCAGTAAAGCACAAGCATCAGACAGACTGCCCAGCCGCATGCCACTGAAAGCATTTCTTTTCCTGCTATTCTGAGAGCTATGACTCCTACGGCGCATATCATTACGAAGCAGTAACCGGCCCAGGCCCAGGCCTTGTTTGCAATAAACCGGTTCCTCTCGTCTCTGCCGGCTGTGTCCACCTTTTCTTTATAACTGTCATCCTTTTTATATCTGGCGTATCTGATAATCTGCACTATAGCGACTCCTATAAGGGCTGCACCCATACCGGACCAGAAGCCGTCAATTCTGCCCATAATTTCAAGGACTATCAAAACGACACCGAGCACCAGCCAGAAAAGGCTAAGAAAAATTTTCTTATTATAATCTCTCATTATTTATTCCTCCTCTTTTTTATCTTCTTTATCTTCAATTTTATCTTCAAAAATAAAGACTTCCTCAATAGTCATGCCGAAATATACGGCTATGTTATGGGCAAGCATTATGGACGGGTTGTACCTGCCGTTTTCCAGGGAGCTGATGGTCTGCCGTGATACACCCATGGCTTTGGCCAGCTCTTCCTGACGGATTCCCCGCTCTGTTCTTATCTCTTCAATTCTGTTTTTCACTTTTTACCTCTCGATTGTTATACGGCGGCGTTTTAAATTTCCCGGCACCGCATGATGTAAAGTTAACTTTACACACATTATAGCACCTTTTGGGGCGATGTCAAGCTAACTTTACATTTTTTTGTAAAAAATTTTTGAAATGAGCCAAACGGACAGGTTAGCTTGTTTTGCCCAATTCTGTCCGCG
Source organism: uncultured Clostridia bacterium (assembly GCA_945644815.1). Classification (GTDB taxonomy): domain Bacteria; phylum Bacillota; class Clostridia; order Peptostreptococcales; family Anaerovoracaceae; genus SUG1106. The sequence continues at coordinate 39 of CALZFA010000022.1, read as the reverse complement.
TTTTTCTGCAAAAACCCGGACAAATAGGTTGGAAAAGCG